>JBFGYN010000123.1:0-9706 GCA_041587415.1 Candidatus Competibacterales bacterium
ACTATTTGATGCAGCCTTGGTTTCATGCAATCCGCGGAAACCACGAGCAATTTCTTCTCGAAGCCCAGGACAATTTCGATACCGAGTTGCTCTGGCTCGCCAATGGCGGCGGATGGTATTTCGAGCAACCCGATTCGGTGCGAGAGGCTTTCCTTCTGGCCGATCTCGAACTCCCGTTATTGATCGAAGTGGAGACCGAATGCGGCCTCATCGGAATTGCCCACGCCGACGTTCCGACGGATGTGCCGTGGACAAAAATTGTCGAAAGCGTTGAACAGGGCGACGAGCGTACCGAGAACATCATCCTGTGGAGCCGTCGGCGCGTCACAGAATGCTCGGCGCCCCCGGTGCAGGGCGTGTACCGAGTTTATTGCGGGCACACGCCGATTCCGGGGGGCGTGCGAATCGTCGGAAATGTCTATTTCATCGATCAGGGTGCGGTCTATGGATTGATATCCAATGCGCCTGAGACCGGGCTCACGTTGATGCCCATCGTCGGTGATCACCCGTGGATACAGCGCCCCATGCGTCCGCCGAAAGCAGGATAGTTTGCATCGTTTTGGAGCAATCGATCGCGTTGAGTGGATGAAGCGTGGCACTCTGCAGGTCATTTCGGATTCTGTGACAAATTGATTCAATAACTTAGGAGTTTGTGCCTGGCATGTGGTACGAAACTTGACTTAACTATTCATAAGACAACTAACCCATCTGGTCTGCTTGCCCACCGGACCGGGATTTGGTTGCGAACCCGGACTGATCGGGCACCAGACCTCTCGAGGAGGTGTGCTGATGACGTTCGGCGAAAATCGACAGCAGTCAGTTATCCCAAGTACAAGCGTTCGCGAGTACTTTCAGCAGTCCGTGACGTCGGCCATGGCATCTCGCAAGGTGGAAGCCACCGATGACACCGTCACGTACGTCGTGGAGATGCTGGCGGGATTTACGCGGGCTGATGATTTGTTCGAGGAAACGCCGGACGGCGTGCGCATCAGACCGCTCGCCCTGTTCTACGCCGACGCCGTCGAGGCCCAGACTCACTCCGAAAAGACCAATTCGTTGAAGAGACTCGGGGATGTGTCGCTGTTCGTTGCCGGGATTTTCTCCGACAGCCTGAAGCGCAAAGTCGTGGATCTGGATTACTACATTGCAATGGGCGGTAATGCGTACAGCGCCCTCTCTGATCACGTGCACGGCACGGTCCGCGGGCGCGTGTTCTGCGACATCTTCTCTGAGCTGGCCGTGAAATTTCAGGGATTTGTCGAAGTTCTTGGGGAACTGACGGAGCACACTCATCTGCGCAGCGATGTGGACGTGCTGCGGCTCTACGAAGTATGGGCACGGACGGGTAGTGAACGGGCTGCGGAAAAACTCCGAAGCGTCGGTATTCACCCCAGTATCGCCTCCGTCAGCCGGTCGCACCACTGAGCGGGGCAGCATGGCCCTCAATTTCGTGCAGCAGCAATTGGAGGGGATCTATCGGATCTCCGTTGACTACGATGTCGAGGATTTCCTGATCACTGATCCGGAACTGGCACGGCAGCTGGACACGAGTGCGGAGGCGAGACAGGCTCGCGAGAAACTGCTGGTCCGTCAAACCGAACAGAACCTGGATCTGTCGCTGTATCTGGACCGACAAGTCGTTGATGGGCTAGCTGGCACTGCCCCCGAAGATTGGTTCAAGGGCCACGCCATAGACCCGTTTTTGGTGGCCTTGGAGGGGGTCAGCCATTTCCTGTACGTGACCTGGAACGCTGGATTCCAAAAGCCAGTAACCCTGATGGAGTTGGAGATGCAGGCCGAGGTGGATAAATTCATCATGGGTGCTCTCGTAGCGAGCGTTTGTGACGACACGCCGAGCCCCGAGCATCTTTTGGACACGCTCTTCGCGCGCGCCGAATTTGACGAGTCGTTGTCGGATAATGCGGCGGAGCTCTATCGAAGTGCCAGCCGGTACGCCGGTCGATATTGCCATCATCTCATGAACCGATTCCGGGGGGTCTACGGTGGTCACGACATGATGCAGGACTTGCGCTACTTCTACAGGTTGGCTCAACCTGGCAAGGTTCGACACATCGATTCGACCGTTTAGCGAATCCCTGAGCACTACCTTCCGGAAATTGCCAGGGCACGGAAAACATCAATGCGGTTTGCGTGGGACACGTGGACGTTGCTATTGCAACCGTGCCGATTCCTTCATCGACCCGCACAGCTTGGCTTTCGCCGCCGCGGCGATTCGGGTGGGACGATCCGTGCGAGGCTTCGTTCCGACGAATACGCGCACGATGAAGGGCGATGAGAGGGCTTTCCGCCGTCTCGCGAGCGTCACGCTATGGTTGCCAGCCATGCTGGATGATCTCGGATCCGGGACAGCGCCTCCTGCAGCAGAGTCTTGCCCGGCTCAGTGCGGTGCCAGGTGGACGCGCCGGATGGGTGGGGCAGAGGGATGACATCGCAGCTCACGCCGTGCATCGATACCCGATAAATCCGACCAATCACCTCTTTTAGCGTTCCCACATCCGTTGTTTGCGCAATCGCCAGCCGACCCACTGGGATCAGCAACTCGGGTCGAAGCAGGCGCAATTCCCGTGTCAGCCACCGCGAACAGTTGTAAATTTCCTGCTCGTTGGGTACGCGATCGCCTCCGCGAGGAGCCTTTCCCGGGTAACAACGACAGACCGCGGCCATGTAGACCCGGTCCCGAAACCGCGTCTCGTCCAGGCCTATATCTCCAAACCAGCGAAACAGAGTTCGACCAGCGGTCCATGCAAAGGGTTGCCCGGCGGCTCCCTCCTTGGAGCCTGGAGCCTGTCCGATCAACAAGACTCGAGACGCAACCGGTTTTCCCACGACCACCGGACCGATCATCCCGGGACACGATCGGCAGGTCTTGAGGGCGGATTGATGCTCGACAATGCGCTGCGTCATCCCATCCATTGATCTCAGTCCAGAAACGAGCACGTGGGCGCAATGTTCGCACCAGGCCTTAGCACGATGCTCATGGCACGTTCGGTAGGAGGGCGTAGTGTCGAACAAAGAGAGGCGGCAAGTCCATCTGCCGCCAGTGGCCGGCCCGTTCCGGAGGACACGTCGCTGATAGCCCAGGGACCGACAAAGGGAGTTTCAAGCCGAGACACGGCACCGTACCAAGACAATAGCGGACCGGGCCACACCCCGGCGGGAACTATGTCACGCGCCGTTTGTGACAAAGTTCCATTGACTTTCGGCATGCATGGGCCAGCAATGGGGTCGGCGATTGAAGTATTCTCTCCTACGTCGCGTTGTGCGCAGTCATACGCAGGATCAGTATCCTTTGCAGGTTCCTCCCGAGACAGACCTTTATTCACTGGACCGAATCCGCAGCGTCATCGCGGGATTGCCCCAAGTGCGCGAGCTGGGGATCGAGATCGTCGAGTTAACGCGAGGTGAGTGCGTTGCGCGCTTGCCCTACGATCACAGACTGGCCGGAAACCCCGAGGACGGTGTGTTGCATGGCGGAGTGATTACCACGCTGATGGACACAGCCGGCGGATCGGCCGCGTTTTCGGTGGCCAGACAAGGACAAGCTGTCGCCACACTCGATTTGCGAATCGATTACCTCAGGCCGGCGCACCCACCGGACCCGGTGGTGGGCAAAGCTCTGTGCTATCGTTTGACGCCGACAGTGGTCTTCGTCCGTGGCGAGGCTTACCACGCGGATTCATCGAATGCGATTGCCAACTTGACCGCAACCTTTCTAGTCGGCGCGGTGGGTTTCGCGCTCAAGGAGTGAGCCATGCTCATCGAGCAAATCCGCGCATTGCGCTCGCAGGCACGTTTCGCAGAAATTAGCGCGCTCATTCCGTACGCATCGGTGATCGGGATCGAAGTCCTAGACGGGGACGATGAACCGATCACGGTATTGCGTCAGCGGCCCAGCAATATTGGCAATACCGTCATCCGCGCCGTGCATGGGGGGGTCGTCGGGGCATTGCTCGAGCATGCCGCCATCATGAAGGTAATTGCTGCGCACGAACTCGATGGATTTCCGAGGATCATCAATCTATCCGTCGACTACCTTCGCCCGTGTTTGGGCGATAGCGACACCTTTGCCCGAGGCGAGCTCGTCACATTGGGTCGCCGCATTGCGAACGTCAGGGTTGTCGCGTGGCAGCAGGACGCGGCGCGACCGGTCGCTGCGGCACACGCCCATTTCCTGGTCTCGAGCAGGTCCGGCCGCCACTCGACGCCGAGGAGCCCCCGGCAAACAGGTCATGATACGACCGTGTCTACCTCTAAAGCCTGACCCGATTGATCGCTGCGACGCCCCGATGGCTTGGCAGCCGGGGCGGATATCTGAACAATACACACCTTGGAAACCAGCCGGAGTCCACCGATGAGCAGTTCCAGCGCCAAAGGCGGCGCGGTCGTATCCCAGCCCAGCGAAGAGCGATCGCTGGACTTCATTCGCCAGACCATTCGGCGTGATCTCGCCGCCGGCAAGAACGCAGGCAATTTGGTCACGCGATTCCCGCCCGAGCCAAATGGCTATCTGCACATCGGTCACGCGAAGTCGATTTGTCTCAACTTTGGCGTCGCTCGGGAGTTCGACGGGCTGTGCAACCTTCGACTCGATGACACGAATCCCGAAAAGGAGAGCATGGAGTATGTGGAATCGATCAAAGAGGCCGTCAGGTGGCTCGGGTTTGACTGGGGTGATCGACTGTACTTCGCTTCGGATTACTATGAACGTCTCTACGAATTCGCCGAGGAGCTGATCCAACGCGGCAAGGCGTACGTCGACGCGTTGAACGCCGAGCAGATTCGCCGATACCGTGGAACCCTGACATCTCCTGGCCGCCCTAGCCCCCATCGGGATCGAACGGCGGCGGAAAGTCTCGAGGAATTTCGGCGTATGCGGGCCGGCGAGTTCGCCGACGGTGAACGGGTGCTGCGGGCACGCATCGACATGTCGTCCCCGAACCTGAACATGCGCGATCCGGTGCTCTACCGAATTCGACGGTTACCTCACTATCGAACGGGCGACAAATGGTGCATCTACCCGATGTACGACTTCACGCAGTGCCTGTCGGACGCGATCGAAGGCGTCACCCATTCCCTATGCACACTGGAGTTCGAGGACAATCGTCCGCTCTACGATTGGGTACTGGACAATGTCTCGGCGCCCTGTCACCCGCAGCAGATCGAATTCGCACGACTCAATCTGGCCTACACCGTCATGAGCAAACGTAAACTGAATCAGCTCGTGAACGAGGGTCACGTGGACGGGTGGGACGATCCCCGCTTGCCCAGCATCATGGGCATGAGACGGCGCGGTTACCCGGCGGCGGCGATTCGAGATTTTTGCGACCGCATCGGAATAACCAAGAAGGATGCCCTGATCGACATGGCTTTGCTCGAGAGCTGCGTTCGGGATCATTTGGATCGATCGGTACCGCGCGCCATGGCCGTGTTGCGGCCCTTGAAAGTGGTGATCGAGAATTTCCCCGAAGGTCGGGTCGAGGAGATGTCGGCCGCGAATCACCCCCGGCAACCTGGAATGGGCGCCCGTTCCGTTCCTTTCAGTCGGGAGATTTACATCGAGCGTGACGACTTCATGGAGGATCCGCCGCGAAAATTCCATCGCCTGGGCCCCGGTCGCGAAGTGCGCCTGCGCTATGGATTCATCGTTCGATGCGACCAGGTCATCAAGGACACCAAGACGGGCGAGGTACTGGAGCTTCGCTGCAGCTATGACCCGGAAACGCGCAGCGGTGGGGCACGGAGTGACCGCAAGGTGAAGGGAACCATACACTGGGTATCTGCTGAGCAGTCCGTCGAGGCGGAGGTGCGCCTATACGACCGCTTGTTCACGGTTCCCAGCCCCGATTCCGATGGCCGAGATTTCGGTGAATTCCTGAATCCTGGATCAATGGAGGTGATCCGAAACGCGAAGGTCGAGGCGGGGTTGGCGAGCGCGGGCGCGGGAAGCCGTTTTCAGTTCGAGCGGTTGGGTTACTTCTGCGTGGATAATCGGACCTCGGAATCGGGCACACCCGTGTTCAATCGTACTGTCGGACTCAGGGACAGCTGGGCGAAAATCGAAAAAAGGACCACCGCCTGAATATCGCTGCGTTCCCGCCCCACTGAGGCTTGGCTAAAGTCCGAGCAAGATCGGCCGATACGACTACCAATATCTGGCGGAGACCGTCCCGTACAATCGGCGCAAACTGGCAGGTGCTGTTGGCTGTCAGGTCTGCACAGCGTCAGCCTCGGGCGTTGCAAGCACGGCGGATTCTCCCGATCTACCCAGTGCTCGAACGTGTGACGCCAAGGAGCGGGCCCGGCCAAAATGAATTCAATCCGTGCATTCGTGGCGATCGTGCTCGCCGTGCTGACGGCGACATCGGTGGCGAGCGCGCGGGGTCTCGACACTGCCCTCGATGTTTCCGTGGGCGTATTCGACAATCCACCAATCGTATTCCACGGTGAGCGGGGCGAAATTCGGGGTATTGCCGTCGACGTCTTGAACGCAGTCGCCAGCGCTGAACGGTGGCGACTGCATTACCTACCTTGCCAGTGGCCGAAGTGCCTCGAGCTCGTCGAAGCGGGAGAGTTGGATATTCTTCCTGGCGTGGCGTTTTCGGAGGAACGTGCTAAACGCTTTGCTTTCAACCAGGTCCCACTGGTCACCAACTGGGGCACGGTATTGCGCAAGCGTGATCGGGCCGTCGTTGCCTTGTTGGATCTGAACGAGACCAAAGTCGCGGTGGTTCGAGACGCCATCCACACGCTCGCTTTCGAGCGTTTGTTGCGCGATTTTGCCATCAGCTGGGAACCGGTGGCAGTCACCAACTACGCCGAGGCCGCGCACGCTGTGGCAGACGGTCGAGCCGACGCCGCCGTCGTAAGTCGACTATTCGCATCGCTGCAGCAAAATCGACATGACGCAGTTGACAGTGGCATCGTCTTCAATCCGATCCAAGTTCGCTACGTTGGCGCCAGAGGAATGTCGATTCCCCTATTGGATGCCATTGACCGGCACCTGCGCTCATTCAAGCTCGACGAGCAATCCACCTACCATCGGTCCATCCGGGAACACATCAGCCCGCTATCGAACCCTGCCCTGCCAGCGTGGATTTGGTGGTCATTGCTGGCGGTGTCCGTGCTGGCCGGTATCGTTGGCAGCGCAGCAATGGTATTGCGCAGGCAGGTGAATCTCCGGACGGCTGAGCTGGTCCGGAAATCCGCGGAACTGGAACTGGAAATCGGCGTGCGACTGCGCACAGAAGAGGAGCTCAACCGGCGCGGTGCCATCTTGGAGGCGGTCAGCTTCGTCGCGCGCCGTCTGCTCGATACGAGCGACCTCGAACACGAATGTACCGAGGTCTTGGAACGCCTCGCGCTGGTAACGGGTGTGAATCGCATTTGGGTTGCGGAGAATTCGATCCAGTGCGAGTCGGGGCTCCGTCTTCGGGCCCGTTACTGTTGGCCCAGCTTAGGTCCTGGACGTGGTGGGAGCATCATGTCAAGCGCTAGTGTCGACTACGCGAGCATTGGTCTCGAGCGCTGGCCCAAGGTGCTCGGTATGGGCGATGCGGTTTGCGGCCCCACCGTGAGCTTGCCGATGAGTGAAAGAAACCTGCTCGAGTCTCAAGGTGTCGAGTCACTCCTCGTGGTGCCGGTATTCGTCAATCGCCACTGGTGGGGATTCATGAGACTCGATCAATGCGAAGAGAACAGGGCCTGGTCCTCCGCCGAGATCGACGCCGTCAAGGCAGCGGCCGAAGTCCTCGGTACTGCTTTGGCGCGAATGCAGACGGATTCGTACCTACGCCAGTCCGCAACCGTATTCGAAAGCGCAATGGAAGCTGTAATCGTTGCCGACCTGGACTCGAATATCGTGGCCGTGAACCGGGCCTTCACCGACATCACCGGGTACCATAAGGACGAGGTTCTGGGCAAGAATCCGAGATTCCTCAAGTCGGGTCGTCACGAGACGGCGTTTTTCGAAGCTCTGTGGACGGAAGTCTGGCGCACCGGTCGTTGGCAGGGTGAAATCTGGAACCGTCGCAAGTGCGGGAAGGACTATCCATCTTGGATGACGATGACGGTAGTGCGCGACGCAGGCGAAAATCCAACCCACTTTGTCGCGGTGGCATCCGACATTACGACGCTCAAGGAATCCGAGGCGCAGCTCGCGCACCAGGCGCACCACGACGCGCTGACGGGTCTCCCGAATCGGCTCCTGCTGCAAGAGCGTCTCGCCAATGCCATTGCCCGCGCACAACGCCTCAATCAGCACGTGGCTGTTTTGTTCCTGGATCTGGATCGATTCAAGAACATCAACGATAGTCTCGGTCATTCGGTGGGCGACGAGCTCTTGCGGGCGGTCGCGGATCGGCTTCGCAAAAGCACGCGCAAGGAAGACACCGTTTCGCGCTTGGCCGGTGACGAGTTTGTCGTCGTTCTGGAAGGACTCGTGGACGAAGATGCGGCGGAAACCATTGCCGCAATGCTCCTGTCAGTCTTGAGCGAGCCGTTTCGGGTGGACGAGCAGGAGTTGTATCTAACCGTCAGCATCGGGCTCGGTGTCTTCCCGCGCGACGGTGAGGATGTCATGACTCTGGTCAAACACGCCGATGCGGCCATGTATCACGCCAAGGATCTTGGCCGGAACAATTTTCAGAGCTACACCCAGCAGTTGACCTCCGGTGCTCCCGAGCAGCTATCGCTCGAAAACGATCTTCGCCAAGCACTCGAGCGCAATGAGCTGGTTTTACACTATCAACCCCAGGTGGAACTGTGTACCGGCAGACTCGTGGGCGCCGAGGCACTGATTCGGTGGCAACACCCGCGAAGAGGTCTGATGCCGCCGAATCGATTCGTTGGACTGGCAGAGCAGACTGGGCTGATCAATCCGATCGGCGAATGGGTCGTCAATACAGCATGCCGGCAGTTGGCCGCCTGGGATCAGCGAGGATTGATGCTGGATCGGATCGCGGTGAACATTTCCGGCTTCGAGATTCGGCGCGGGGACGTAGCGACGATCGTGCGGGCGGCGCTGGATACATCCCAGCTGGCAGCGGTTCGGCTCGAGTTGGAAATCAACGAAGATTTCATTATGCGCAGAACCGAGCACTCGATTGCCGTATTGGACCGACTCAAGCAATTGGGCGTGGTTCTGTCGATCGACGATTTCGGAACCGGGCAGGCGTCTCTCAGTTATTTGAAACGTCTCCCGATCGACCGGCTGAAAATCGATCAAGCCTTCGTCAGGCATATACCTGAGGATACAGACGACGAAGCCATTGTGCGCGCAATCATCGCATTGGCGCACAGCCTGCGTCTCCAGGTGGTTGCGGAGGGCGTGGAGTCCCCCAAGCAACTCGATTTTCTGCTGGCACACGAGTGTGACGAGGCCCAAGGCTACTTTTTTGGTGAGCCCATGTGGCCCGATGACTTCCTTGCTTGGGCCGTCAACCACGAATCGATACCCCAAGTTCATGGCGCCGCGGCGGGCGCTTGATGGTCGGCCTGGGTTAACAGCCTGTCGGACTTTGGCGCGACAGGCTGTTAGACCGAGTATTGCACCAGAACCCGCCAAAATTCCGGATCCCGATGCAACGTTCGGGTGTGCGTCCTGAAAGCTGTGTGCTTTCCCGAGTTGGCAGGAAGCCGACCCATCAAACCAATGGCATGGAGATGGTAACCGAGTCTTGCGCGCGTA
>JBFGYN010000124.1:0-9696 GCA_041587415.1 Candidatus Competibacterales bacterium
CCGGGCGCGCCGGGAATTTCGAAGCCCCAGTAAGGGGCGTCCCTCGAAATGTCCCACTCCAGCAGGCCGGCATCGAACCACTCGTCCAGCTTGTGGACCATGTGCTCTTGCACGTGTCCCGCCTTGACCCAATCCCGTAGCATTGATTCGAAATCGCCGAGCTTGAAAAAGAAGTGTTCCGATTCCTTCGCCGTGGGCGTCGCACCGGAAACCTGCGATTTCGGATTCTTCAGATCAGTCGGCGCGTAGGTCGCGCCGCACACCTCGCAGCTGTCGCCGTATTGGTCGGGGCTGCCGCAGCGTGGGCACTCGCCCTTGATGTAGCGATCGGGCAGGAACATCTCCCGCTCGGGGTCGTAGGCCTGGGTAATCGTTCGGGTGGCGATGTGGCCCGCCTCGGCCAAGCGCCGATATATCAGCTCCGAGTATTCTCGGTTTTCGTCTGAATGGGTGGAATAGTAGTTGTCAAACTCGATCAGGAACCGGGCGAAATCCCGCTTGTGCTCCTCACCGACCCTGGCAATGAGCGCTTCGGGCGTCAGCCTCTCCTGCTCGGCTTTGAGCATGATGGGCGTGCCGTGTGCGTCGTCTGCACAAACGTAAATGCATTGATGTCCCCGCATCTTCTGAAAGCGGACCCAGATGTCGGTCTGGATGTACTCGACCAGATGCCCCAGGTGTATCGGCCCGTTGGCATACGGTAGTGCGCTGGTGACGAGAATCTTACGCGGATTTCGAGACATTTCTGGTGCGGGGTCGGACCGACGTGAAGGGCAGGTAGCTTAGCACACGGGTGCACCGTGCTCTGCCCATTTCCGGCGCCTTGCTCTAAACTTGCCCACCCGGCCGGTGTAATGGCCAGCCATGTTCAAAATCGATTCAGCAGAGGGGTCCGGAGCAGCCGGATGGATGATTTACGTTCTCAGCTTCTCAAGGCGGGGCTCGTATCCGAAGAGCAGGTGCGCAAAGCCGAGAAGCACAAGGTCAAAACGCGCCGCAGCGAACGATCCACTAAGGGAAAATCGAAGGAGGAATTAGAGGCCGAGCGCCGGCGGCAGGAACTCGAGGATTTGCGCCAAAAGGACCGCGAGCGCCAGATTCGCAAGCACGAGCAGCAGGAACGGAAAAAGCAGGAAAAGGCCGAACGCGAGCGGCAACTGGAAGCGTCGGCCGAGCGGGCGAGAAAAATCGTACAGAGTGCCGGCATTGCGCTGGATCCGGAGGCCGCGGTCAAGTATAGCTTTGTGGCGTACGGAAGAACGGTCAAGCATATTCAAGTCACCGCGGATCAACAGCGGCGCCTCGGCCTCGGCGAGCTCGGCATTGCACGGCCCCATGCCAATCTCGAGCAGTATGTGCTCCTGCCGCGGGAGGCCGCCATCAAGCTGCGCGAATGTGCGCCGGAAAAGCTCATGTTGCTCCATGACCCGGACGACGAGCCCGACGAGTTCGAAGGCCTCATGTGGTGATCGTCGGTTTCCCGAGCAGCGTTTCCGTATGCCACCGCCACGGATCGGTTACTATCTGCACAATACGCGGAAATTCGACGGCGCCCGCATCGCCCCGTCGACAGAGGTGATATCAGAGATGAGCGTGAAGCGAGAATCCATCGAAGCGGCCCTTCGCAGTTATGTGGTTCCGTATCTGGGTGAGGATCTCGAATCGAGTAAGTGCCTCAAGAACGTGCGCATCGAGGACCACCGTGTCACGGTCTCGATCGAGTTGGGATTTCCCTGCGAGGGCTACCGTGATGCCCTTGCCGCAGAGGTCAAGAAGCGTCTGCAGGCGCTCGAAGGCGTCGCAAACGTAGACGTTGAAATCAGCTGGAAGGTCGTGCCGCACCACGTGCAAAAAGGGCTGAAACCTCTGCAGTCCATACGCAACGTCATTGCGGTTGCATCGGGGAAGGGCGGCGTCGGAAAATCCACGACGGCCGTCAACCTGGCGCTGGCGCTGGCAGCCGAGGGCGCGCGGGTGGGTCTGTTGGACGCCGACATCTATGGTCCGAGCCAGCCGCGCATGCTGGGCGTGTCGGGGCACAGGCCGGAATCGAAGGACGGGAGGAGCCTGCAACCGGTCGTCGCCCACGGGATCCAAGCCATGTCGATCGGCTTCCTGATCGAAGAGGACACGCCCATGGTTTGGCGTGGACCCATGGTCACGCAAGCTTTGGAGCAGCTTCTGAATGACACAAACTGGAAAGATCTCGACTATTTGATCGTCGATCTGCCACCGGGGACCGGCGACATCCAGCTGACGCTTTCGCAGAAGGTGCCGCTCAGCGGCGCGGTAATCGTCACAACGCCGCAGGACATCGCACTCATGGACGCGAAAAAGGGTCTGAAGATGTTCGAAAAGGTCGAAGTCCCCGTGCTTGGGATCGTGGAGAACATGAGCACCCATATCTGCAGCAACTGCGGTCACGAAGAGCACATTTTCGGCGAAGGCGGCGGCCAGCGGATGTCGGAGCAATACGGTGTCGAACTGCTCGGTGCGTTGCCCTTGGACATTCGCATACGCACCGAGGCCGACGGCGGAACTCCGACGGTGGCGGTGGACCCTGATGGTCGAATTGCAGAGATTTATCGGGATATCGCGAGGCGCACGTCGGCGCGGCTCGCGCGGCAGGCCAAGAGTTACGCACACAAGTTTCCCAACATCGTCATACAGGCTACGTGACATCCTGTCTTGGCGGCTCGAGCTGTCTTGGCGGCTCGAGCACGCGAGCAGAGCGACTGAGGGAGCGCTGAATCAAGCCTTCCTGGCTTGGTCAGCGGACCAGAAGCAAAAAGCGTGATTTTCACTTGTCATTCGGAAGTAGCATGTCGTCATGTCAATTCCGGCGGTGTATCGAGGAGGCTCATGGGTATCAAGTCCGACGCCTGGATCAAGCGCATGGCCGCAGACGGCATGATCGAGCCGTTCGAGCCCGTTCAGGTGCGCGAGAACGGAGGGGGGCGGATCGTCTCCTTCGGAACGTCGAGCTATGGCTACGATGTGCGCTGTGCCGATGAGTTCAAGATTTTCACGAATATCAACTCGGCGATCGTGGACCCAAAGAATTTCGACGATTCGAGTTTCGTCGACCTACGCTCTGACGTGTGCATCATCCCGCCAAACTCTTTCGCGCTGGCACGAACGGTCGAGTATTTTCGGATTCCCAGGGACGTGCTGACCATCTGTCTGGGCAAATCCACGTACGCGCGATGCGGCATCATCGTCAATGTGACGCCGCTCGAACCGGAATGGGAGGGGCACGTTACCCTCGAGTTCTCCAATACCACGCCGCTGCCTGCCAAGATTTACGCCAACGAGGGTGTCGCCCAGATGCTGTTTCTCGGCGCGGACGAGGTGTGTGAGATTTCCTATGCGGACCGGGGTGGCAAATACCAGCGCCAGCAGGGTGTTACTTTGCCGAAGACGTGACTGGGGCTGGTGTTTCCAAGTCGACCACCGAGTCGATCTCGATACGCAGCTGCTCGTCGCCGTCTTTGGTGGAGACGATCTGCACGGGCAGATGTTCGAGCGCCGGCGCCAGCCAGAACATCATGGACCGCCTCGATCCAGGCCGCTGGCTCTTGAACTGGATCGTGTGCAAGGGGCCCTGAGCTGTTTTCATCGTTTGCTCTGCGATCCGCGTTATCTCGTATCGCTTGATCTTGCGTCCGTCCAGAACGGCATAGTCCTCGGCAAGCCGTCCGCGGGCCGCATCGGTAATCAAGGCAAGCAACAGACTCGCGGGATCGAATACGGGACCTTCCAGTGAGACGACACTGCTGTCCCCGTCCTCCATCACGCTGGCTTTGGCAGATTGCCAGTCGAACCTAGCAATGGACACCTCCGTTCGGCTGCGGCGTTGACGGGTGACTTTCGATTCCAATGGCCGCAACTCACCGTCGTGAAACTCGAGTCGACTACGCTCCAGCGCGCGCTCGGCGTCCAGCAAAGCGAGGATGTCGTCCGGGACGAGTTCCGAGGCGACGATAACCGTGCCGTCCGGTTCCCGGCGCACGGTCAGTTGTGCCGAACCAACGGGAATTTGGCCCACGTAGCCTTCATAGCGCGCCTCGAAGGTCGGCAGCGCCCAGTCTTGCGCCAACGCCGGAGCGGTCACTCCCAGAATCAGGCAACCGATCAGGGTCCGCCAGCGGAGATGCTGAATCACTCTTCGACCACCTTGCCGGCCTCCGTTAGCAGAAGCGGTGCGCCAAGCGCCCGCCTGTCGTAAATTACCTGGTTGTCCGCCATCTTCACGCGGCCATCGGCATACAAGCGTACCGCCAACGGGAATATCCGATGCTCCCGTTCCAACACCCTCGCTGCGAGCCGCTCGGGCGTATCATCGGCGAGTACCGGGACTTTCGCCTGGATGATAACAGGACCCCCGTCCAATTCTCGTGTGACGAAATGGACACTTGCACCGTGCTCGGTGTCGCCCGCCTGGAGTGCGCGGCGGTGGGTGTCGAGTCCCTGGTATTTGGGCAGCAAAGATGGATGTATGTTCAGCATTCGACCCAGATAATGATCGATGAAGCCGTCGGTCAGGATGCGCATGAAGCCTGCGAGCAGCAGCAAATCGGGTGCGTGGGCATCAATCGCCTTGCGGAGCGCGGCGTCGAACGATCCTCGGTCGGGAAATTCGCGGTGGTGGACGACTCCGACGTCTATTCCGACCTGCCGTGCTCGCTCGAGCCCCATGGCGCGGGGCTCGTTGCTGATCACCGCACGCAGGTCGATGGGCAAGTGACCGTCCGACCAGCAATCGATAAGCGACTGCAGATTCGTGCCCCGGCCGGAAATGAGGACAACGGCACGGCATTTGCCGTCTTGGTCCATCACTCGCGGATCTCCACCTGCGCTTTGCCTGTGCCGGGCGCAACATGCCCGATCACCCGGGCGCTTTCACCGGCTGAGTTGAGCACCTCCACGGCCTGTGCTGCGCGTTCACTCGAGACGCACACCACCATGCCGATTCCGCAATTGAACGTTCGGTACATTTCCCGTCTCTGAATGTTGCCGGTCTTCATAAGCCAATCGAACACCGGCGGTCGCGTCCACGTGTCCGCGGCCAGCACGGCCCGTGTGTCCTCCGGGAGCACCCTCGGCAGGTTCTCGAGTAGGCCGCCCCCGGTGATATGACAGAGCGAATGAACGGGCATGGTCTCCATGAGCTGTCGGATCGGCTTCACGTAGATCCGCGTCGGCGCGAGCAGGGCGTCTGCGAGCGCCGAGTTCCCCAACGGTGTCTGCGGGTCGCATTCGGAGCGCTCCAGAATCCTGCGAATCAACGAGTAGCCATTGGAATGGGGCCCTGAGGAGCCGATCCCCAAGAGTGCGTCGCCCGCTTTGACCTGGCTGCCGTCGATGATTCGTTCCTTTTCCACGATACCGACACAAAATCCCGCTAGATCGTAGTCCTCGCCCGAGTACATTCCGGGCATCTCAGCCGTTTCCCCCCCGATGAGCGCGGCGCCGGCCTGCCGGCACCCTTCGGCGATCCCGGACAGCACCACGGCGGCCGTGTCCACATCCAAATGTCCGGTCGCGAGATAGTCGAGGAAAAACAGCGGCTCGGCACCGGTAACGACGATGTCGTTGGCGCACATGGCCACCAAGTCGATGCCCACGGTGTCGTGTCGAGCGAGCTGCATGGCCAACTTGAGCTTCGTTCCCACGCCGTCCGTTGCGGAGACGAGCACGGGATTGCGGTAACGGTCGAGAGGCAGCTCGAAAAATCCGCCAAAGCCGCCGAGTGTCCCCATCACGCCCGGGCGGGCAGTGCTCGAGGCCAGCGGTTTGATCCGTTCGACGAGCGCCTGTCCGGCGTCGATGTCGACGCCCGCGTCGCGATAGCTGAGGGGTGCGTTATCGTTGCTTGACACTCGGGTATCGCCGTTGAGTTCGCGCTAGCCGTGAGGCCACCAAGGGGAAAGGATCGGACCGTCAGTCCGTCGACATCAAATTGAACCGACCGGGCGCTCTGAAGCCGTCAATCGTTTCCGGTTGGAGCAATAGCTTGCATCGCTTACCAGGCCGCTTGAAACCGCTGCGAGTGATTGCATTGTATGCTTTGCTCCGCATCTCTCAGAAAACAGTTGTCTCACCAGCAACACTCTTCCGGCGATAGTGCAATTTCGACGACCCAGTGCACACCGCTCCCTTCAATCCGTAGCGACGGCTACGCTCTTGTTGCAGCGAGACGCGCACAAGGCCGCCACAACTGCACTCTCACCCGGAAGGCTGGAGAGCGATGCAGGCTAGGGAAGCCGCAATCTATTCGCGCGGACCGCGTTTCGATCCTCGAGGGCGCAGCTGCGAGACGCCCGGCGGAGCGCCGTAGCCGCTCCACGGTCAAGCCGGGGAACACCGCAGCTGCGCCCTTGTGGACGCCCCCCCCCCGGCAGGGATGCCGCGCTGGGCTCCCGCTCCAGGGATGGATCAACCCTCCAACCCCTTTTTTGCGCCCCGGGGGACGGCGTTGCTCCTCGCTCATTGGCAATGAGGCAACCGCACGCCTCGCCCCGCGAGCGCAAGAACTCCGGCGCGACCGTGCGAAGAGACCAAGGCTTCCCCAGTGTGTTTCCTGCGGGTCGATATTGTATTGTACACAGGTGCGGGGATCCCGCGCCGGGGTAAAGATGGGGCGTACGTGCGGCGGACCGACGGTCCCCAGCGGGTAAGTCCGTTTGCCGGGAACGGTGACGCGCTAAATTCGACTTGTAACCCTCCTCTTGAACGCTCTCATGCGGACGAAGGCGGGCGTTACGACGGATCCTTGCTTCGAATCGCTGCGAGCCTTGATGAGGCTCCTGAGTTTTTTTGCATATCGTCCAACAGATTGCACCTCCAACATCCAGGATGCCATGGGCGCGCGCGACATTCCGAATTTGATTTCTGCACTGCGCATTCTGCTGGTCGTTCCCGTGGTGATGACCATATACCATCACAGCTATGGCTACGCCCTCGGCTTGTTTGTCGTGGCGGGCGTCAGCGACGGACTCGACGGGTATCTGGCGAAGCGCTTTGGCTGGACGTCATGGATCGGTGGAATACTCGATCCAATAGCCGATAAGTTGTTGATAACCGGCTGTTTCATCGCTCTCGGCTGGACGGGCGATGTTCCCGTTTGGGTCGTCGTGATGGTATTGTTGCGAGACTTGATCATTGTCGGCGGTGCATTGGCATATCTGCTGCTCATCGAGCGATTCGTAGCCGAGCCCACTGTCATCAGCAAGATAAATACTGTGAGCCAACTCATCTTGGTATTGGCCGTCCTTTGGGAAGGGGCCTTCGGATCATTGCCGGCGGGAATCGTCGGCGGGCTCGTTGTATTGGTCGTACTCACCACGGTGGCAAGCGGTACCGGATACGTCATCTCGTGGAGTCGCCGTGCACGCGCCCATGGCATCCATCGACAAGCTCGCTAGGCGGCGCTTTGCCTCGTCCCACTCCCACGCGCTGGCTGCGACGGGGTCGAGTCTTCATCGCGCTGGGAGGGCCCTGAGGAATGCCGGCTAATTGCCGCCTATGTCTTGGTTTATTCGCCCTGCTCGGCGTCGGTGGCGTGCTCTACATTCTGGCGCCGGTTCTGACGCCATTCCTGCTGGCCGCGTTGCTGGCTTACCTGGGTGATCCGGTTGCCGATCGGCTGGAAACGTGGGGGCTGCCGCGGACTGCGGCCGTTGTCGTAGTCTTTGTTGCGTTTGCTGTCACGTTCGTACTGCTGCTGGTGCTGCTGGTGCCCATGCTGCAGCGGCAATTCGCGATTCTGGTGGAGCGCGTTCCCCTGTATCTGGATTTGTTTCAGACGACCGTACTGCCTCGACTCGCGGATTTTCTCGGTATCGAGGGTCCCACGCTGGACCTGTCGATGATCAAGAACGCCATTGCCGAGAATTGGGGTAAGGCCGGAAGCGTCCTCGAGCGGGTATTGCTCACCGTCACGCGGTCCGGCGCCCTGATTGCGGCCTGGCTGGCCAATCTGCTGCTGGTACCGGTTGTCGCGTTCTATCTCCTGAGAGACTGGGATGTGATGGTGGTGCGAGTGGCCAATCTCTTGCCCCGGCGCGCGGAGCCGATCGTGTCGGGTTTGGCGCGTGAGTGCGATGAGGTGCTCGGCGCTTTCCTGCGCGGGCAGTTGTTGGTGATGGTGGCACTGGCGCTCGTCTATTCCACCGGTCTGTGGATTATCGGACTGGACCTTGCGCTCCTGATCGGGAGCCTGTCCGGGGTCGTCAGCTTCGTCCCCTACCTCGGATTCTTCGTGGGAATCGTGGCGGCCGGACTGGCGGCGTGGATGCAATTCCAGGACATATTCGCGATCTGGCCGGTTTTTGTCGTGTTTGGCGCTGGTCAGGCACTCGAGGGTATGGTTCTCACTCCGCTGTTGGTTGGGGACAAGATCGGCTTGCATCCGGTCGCCGTCATATTTGCAATATTGGTCGGTGGCCAGTTGTTCGGCTTCTTTGGAATCCTACTCGCCCTCCCGGCCGCGGCTATCATCATGGTTCTGCTTCGTCACACTCACGACGAGTACATGCGCAGTGCCTTCTACGGACGGGCCGAATCTCCGGCCGAGTCCGAGGAGAGCTGAAGGTGCCAACGCAATTGCCATTGGACATCCCGCTGTCGAGACAAATGTCTTTCGATACCTTTCACGCTGGCGGCAACGCTGAAGGCATTGAGCAGCTGCGCCGGGCATTTGTGTCCGATGAGAGCACTGCCTTTCACCTCTGGGGCCCGGCAGGCACCGGCAAGAGTCACATTCTGCAGGCGCTCTGCCATGATCTCGGTGGTCGAGGCGACGCCGTGGCTTACTTGCCGATGGACGTCGTAGTGGTCAAGCTGGAGCCAGCGGCCATGGGCGGTTTGGAGGGTCTGCGTGCAATTTGTGTCGATCATCTGGAAGCGGTGAACGGCGATGCGATGTGGGACAGCGCCCTGGCGGGGCTCCTTGATCGCGCCCGCGATTCAGGCAGCAGCGTCGTATTTTCGGGCCGCCATTCGCCGGATGATCCACGATTCGTGGCGCCAGCCCTGTCCTTCAGATTGAGCATGACATGGCGGCTCGAACTCCAGCCCCTGGCGCCGGAGGACCTGATCTGGGCACTACAGGCGAAGGCTCGCGCCCGCGGATCGAAATTGCCGGCCGAGGTCGGTCGTTACTTGGTGCGCCACTACGGGCGCGACGTCCGCACATTGATGAATTTGATCGATACGCTTGATTACGCGGCGCTCGCCAGCAAGCGATCGCTCACGAAGCCATTCATTCGCAGCGTGCTCGCGAGACCTCCTGATGCATAGCCCGCGTACCGCGTGGGGTCGAGCAGGTCAGAACATGATGTCTAGCCCGGACGTTGCATCGGGATCCGGGAATTTCGCGGAGGGCTGGTCAGTCCAGCTCTTGTGATCGTGCAAAAGTCGATGCGAGACATCGACTTGCCGTGCGATCGCGCGAGATGGGCGGCCAGAACCCGCGAAAAACCGGATAGCGTCCACGATGACATAGTGTCACTTGCTAATATAATCACAACTCACTGTTTTATTTAACGTAATGGTCCAAGTCAGAGCGTCCTGGTGCAACGTTCGGGCTAGCCCGGACGTTGCACCGTGGCGCTCAGTTCCCGTCCGCGCAGGCGTGCGAAGAGCGTCGTCGCGAGAAACAGCAGGAGGCCCAGCACGACTTCGGCCATGGGC
>JBFGYN010000125.1:0-9692 GCA_041587415.1 Candidatus Competibacterales bacterium
GTGACAAGACCATCGTGGTGAATCTTTCCGGTCGCGGCGACAAAGACATTCACACCGTCGCGTCGCGTGACGGCATTTCCGTCTAACTGGAACTGGAACCAGCAATGAGCCGTATCGGGTCTCGATTCGCCGCCCTTGCCGAAAAGGATCGCACAGCGCTGATTCCGTATGTTACCGCCGGTGATCCACATCCCGACGTTACCGTACCCCTAATGCATGATCTCGTTGCGGCGGGCGCCGACGTCATAGAACTGGGCGTTCCGTTCTCCGACCCCATGGCGGATGGACCTGTGATACAACTTGCCTGCGAGCGTGCCTTGGCGCACGGCATAAGCCTACAGGATGTCCTGAGCACGGTTCGCACATTTCGCGAGCGAGATACGTCGACACCCGTCGTGCTCATGGGCTACTTGAATCCGATCGAAGCGATGGGTGCGGAACGGTTCGCCAAATCCGCTGGAGACGCTGGTGTCGACGGTGTATTGACTGTGGACCTGCCGCCTGAGGAATCCCACGATTTGGCATCAGAGTTGAAACATGCGGGCCTCGATTCGATTTATCTCGCTGCGCCGACCACGACCGATGCCCGACTGGCGGAAATCGCCAAGGCCGCTACTGGCTTTATTTACTACGTGTCGCTCAAGGGCGTGACGGGTTCGACTGCGCTGGATATCGATGCGCTGTCGGAGAACCTCACCCGAGTGCGCCGCCACACTCGCCTGCCACTCGGTGTCGGATTCGGGATTGGCACCGCCGCCGCCGCCGCCGCGGTGGCGCGCATCGCAGACGCGGTTGTGGTCGGCAGCGCTCTTGTGCGAAAACTCGGCGAGCATGCGGCCTATCCCGACCGGGGCCGAGCCGAAATCGTTCAGTTACTCTCGTCAATGCGCGAGGCAATCGACGCCCTATGAGTTGGTTCGAGAAGCTCGTTCCGGAAAGGATCCGAATAGAGGGACGGAACCGTCAGAAATCCGTGCCAGAGGGGATCTGGACAAAATGCGAGGCGTGCAACGCGGTGCTGTATCGAGAGGAACTCGATCGCAATCTGCGGGTATGCCCGAAGTGCAATCACCACATGCGGCTCAACGCCCGCCGGAGATTGGATGCATTCCTGGACGCCGGCCATCGGGAGGAATTGGGCGCGTCGGTGGAGCCACAAGATTTTCTCAAGTTTCGTGACAGCAAAAAGTACCGGGACCGCCTCGTTCAGGCCCAGCGTGCAACTGGGGAAAAGGATGCTTTGGTCGTGTTGGCGGGCCACCTCAAGGGAATGCCCGTGGTCGGCGCGGCATTCGAGTTCGAATTCATGGGCGGATCGATGGGATCGGTGGTTGGGGAGCGATTCCTGATCGGAGCCAACGCCGCTATTGAGGGCCGGACACCCTACATTTGTTTCATGGCCAGCGGTGGCGCGCGAATGCAGGAGGCGTTGGTTTCGCTCATGCAAATGGCGAAGACAAGCGCCGTCCTCGGGCGCATGGCCGAGCGCGGTCTCCCGTACATTTCGGTGCTGACGGATCCAACGACTGGCGGTGTCTCTGCAAGTCTGGCCATGTTGGGAGACCTGAACGTTGCCGAACCCGGCGCCCTGGTCGGATTTGCGGGGCCGCGGGTGATCGAGCAAACGGTGCGGGAAACTTTGCCGGACGGCTTTCAACGCAGCGAGTTTCTTCTCGAACACGGCGTGGTCGACATGATCGTCGATCGGAGATCGCTCCGCGACAGTCTATTCAGCGTGCTATCCGTGCTCACCCACTGGACAGCCGAGGACGACGCTTCCGCTACGGCTGATAGCGGGGCCGGAAACGATGAGACAGTGGCCCGATCGGACCAGGTTTCGGCTGCGCCCCAGGAGGCCGTGAACTGAGGCCCGCCGGGAATTGGAATCTCGAAAAATGGCTTGCCTGGCAGGATGCTTTGCATTCGGCCGAGATTGCACTCGGACTCGATCGCTTGCGCTTAGCCGGGCTCGGACTTGGGCTGGAGCGCCCTGCCCCCCTCGTCGTGACTGTGGGCGGCACCAACGGCAAGGGATCTTGTGTCGCGTTTCTCGAAACAATTTATCTTGCGGCCGGGCTTCATGTCGCGGCTTATACCTCGCCCCATGTGCGGCGCTTCAACGAGCGTTTTCGTATCGATGGGCGGGCGGTCGATGATGACACGCTTGTGCGGTCATTCGAGCGCGTGGAACAGTGCCGCGCCGGAGTTGCCCTGACAGCCTTCGAGTTTCAGACCCTGGCGATACTGGACGGTATCCAGGAAAGCGGGGTAGACGTGGCGCTACTCGAAGTGGGGCTCGGCGGGCGCCTGGACGCCGTCAACCTGGTTGATGCCGACGTGGCGGTGATCACGTCGATTGCGCTCGACCATCAGGAATGGCTGGGCGCGGATCGCAACGACATTGGCCGAGAGAAGGCCGGGATCGTCCGACACGGCAGGCCGGCGATTGTGGCGGATCGAGATCCCCCTGACGGCCTCTTGTCGCAGATGGCCACTGCCGGTGCGGACGTCCGGCTAATCGGTCGCGACTTCGATTGGCACAGACACGATAATCATTGGTCGTGGTGCGGTCGCGGAACGGCCCATCAGGGTCTTCCGCTGCCGTCCCTCCCAGGGGCACACCAGTTGACCAACGCGTCAGCGGCCATTGCTGCGGCAGAGAGCGTCAGGACCGTGATGCCCATCACCGCATCTTCCATTGTCGCCGGTCTAGGGAACACAGCTCTCCCTGGCCGTTTTCAGGTTCTGCCGGGGATGCCGAAGATCATCGTGGACGCCGCACACAATCCAGCCGCGGCGAAGGTGCTTGCGGCAGCCCTGTCGGAGCAGGGATCAATCGGCCGCACCTACGCGGTTTTGGGGATGTTCGCAGACAAAGACGCGCGCGGGGTGATTGCAGAAATGTCGGATGTTATCGACGCGTGGTATCTTGCCGGACTGGGCGGCAGACGAGGCGCCCCAGCCGATTGGCTGCTCGGGCAGTATGCGCTCGCGCATCAGAGCCGGTCGGTTCGGACATTTGTCGATGTGACCGAGGCATTACAGGCGGCCCGAGCGGACGCTCTCGCGGGGGATCGCATCGTCGTATTCGGCTCGTTTCAAACTGCAGGGGAGGCTCTGGCAGTTTTGGAACCGCCGCTGGACTAGCGTGGCAACTCGGGCATGGGTGAACATCTCAAGGAGCGGATTGTCGGAGCAGTTGTATTGACCGCACTTGCGGTCATATTTCTACCCGAGCTCCTTCGTCCCCCGGCTCCCACGGCGGAATCGGGGCTGTCGATCGAAAAGCCACCCCGGCCGCCGCTTGTCAAGCTAGCCGAGCCGGCACGCCCAGATTCACCGCGCATGGCGAAGGCCGCCTCGCCGGAGCCGGGAGCCGGCTCATCCCGGGAATTGGATACAGCGAACCGCGGACGCGGCGTGAACGAAGGCGAAGATCGAAACAACGAATTGACCATCGAATTGCCCGAAGGACTTGAAGCGTGGGTAGTTCAAGTGGCCACTTTCGCACACCACGACAATGCTCTGAAGCTCCGAGACCAGCTCCGCAGCGCGGGTTACAGCGGTTTCATAGAGCCATACGAAAGCAAGGAACGGACTCTCTACCGGGTGCGCGTGGGGCCGGAGCTACAGCGGAGTCGGGCAGAAAAATCACTGACGGAAATTCGCGACCATTTCGCGCTCGAAGGTGAGCTGCGGCGGCATCCATGAGGAACCGCGGGGAAACTCTGATCAAATCAGAATGTCAGGTTGGCACATGAATGTCTCACCCGATTCGACCTGAAAACGTGTCGAATCCGTGCCCCGGCAACTCCTGAATGGATTGTTTTGGGCTTCATTGGAAAGACACTCCCGGTCCCTGGAAATCACGCTGGCCTGCCACGATCATCGATTGCTCGCACCGCCCGGGTTCCCGAAATTTGCTGCAGGCGCGAGTTCGTGTCTCGCCGCGTGGTCCGATCATTCACCTGGGTCGGGAGGACTGTTAGACTCGAATGCGACGACTGAATTTCTTGGATTAGGCACCGAATGCAACATACGCTCATTTGGGCCGATTACGCGATGCTCGGTATTATTGGCTTGTCAGTTTTGGCAAGTGTCTTTCGTGGCTTCGTGCGTGAGGCGTTTTCGCTCGCTTCATGGATTGCGGCGGTAGTAATAGCGCTGCTTTTTACGGACGACGTGGCAAACTTTCTAACCGACTACGTGTCGACGCCGTCCATGCGAACGATCCTTGCGTTCGTTGGCTTGTTCGTAATCGCCCTGTTCCTGGGTGGCGCCATATCGACGCTGATGGGTAAATTGGTCGATAAGACCGGGCTGACCGGCACCGACCGCGCGCTCGGAATGGTGTTTGGTGTGATGCGTGGCGTAGGCATTGTGGCGGTGCTGGTGCTTTTGGCTGGGTTGACGCCTTTGCCGAAGGATCCATGGTGGAACGAGTCGGTGCTCATGCCGCGTTTCGTCGAACTCGCGCTTTTTTTGCGAGATATGATGCCGGATCCCTATTCCGGATATTTCGTCCTAACGTGACGACCGGTGTTTCAATGACCGTTCGTCCGAGAATTCGATTCGAGCATGTGCGGAGTCATCGCCTTATATTCTCATGACGCGGTCAACCAAGCCCTGTACGACGGCTTGACCGTACTCCAGCATCGCGGGCAGGACGCCGCTGGAATCGTCACATTTCACGAAGGCCGGTTTTTGCTCCGCAAGGACAACGGCCTCGTTCGAGACGTGTTTCGCACCAAACACATGCAGCGACTCAAGGGAAATCTGGGAATCGGACACGTTCGTTATCCAACGTCCGGTTCGTCGAGCACCGCTGAAGCGCAGCCACTGTACGTCAATTCCCCATTCGGTATTGCCCTGGCGCACAACGGAAATCTCACGAACGCCGTGGAGTTGAAAGCCGAGATCTTCCGTACCGATCTCAGGCACATCAACACCGATTCCGATTCGGAGATCCTGCTGAACGTGTTGGCACACGAACTCCATCGCCAGGGCCGAGTCGTGATCGCCAAGGAGGATATCTTTGCGGCCGTCGCCCGGGTACACCGGCGATTGCGCGGCGCCTACGCTGCCGTGGCCATGATCGCCCAGTATGGCATCCTCGCGTTCCGCGATCCGCGGGGTATTCGTCCGTTGGTGTACGGGCGCCGTGATACTCCGCGGGGACGTGAGTACATGATCGCATCGGAGAGCGTTGCCCTCGACTCGTCAGGATTCGACCACATTCGGGATGTGGCCCCCGGAGAGGTCGTTTACATCGACATGAATGGTAACTGCCATGTGTCCAAGTGCGTGGAATCGGCCGAGTTGACGCCCTGCATTTTCGAGTTCGTCTACTTCGCAAGGCCGGACTCGATGCTCGACGGCGTGTCGGTGCACAAGGCCCGCTTGCGGATGGGTGAGAAACTGGCTGAAAAAATTCGGAGAGAGTGGCCCGATCACGATATCGATGTCGTAATACCCATACCGGACACCAGCCGCACCTCGGCCATGCAACTTGCGCACGGGCTTGGGATAAAGTACCGGGAGGGGTTCATCAAGAACCGCTACATTGCGCGAACGTTCATCATGCCCGGCCAGCAGGTGCGCCAGAAGTCCGTGCGCCAGAAGCTGAACGCCATTGACCTGGAATTTCGCCGGCGCAACGTGCTGTTGGTGGACGATTCAATCGTGCGGGGTACCACGTCCCAGCAGATTGTGCAGATGGCGCGGGAGGCCGGGGCCAGGCGGGTGTATTTCGCTTCCGCGGCCCCACCGGTTCGCTACCCGAACGTGTACGGCATCGACATGCCAGCCCCGGAGGAATTCGTCGCACACGAGCGCGAGGTGGAGGAAATTTGTGCGGCGATCGGCGCGGACAAGCTGATCTTCCAGGATCTGAAAGATCTGGAAGACGCGGTGCGTGTCGGCAATCCGAGCATCGAGCGTTTTGACAGCAGTTGCTTCAATGGCTGCTATGTGACCGGTGATGTGAGCGCGGATTATCTCGAATTCGTGGGGCGGCGTCGGAACGACGCCGCCAAATCGAAAGATGAGTACCGACGCGCCAATGCCGTTGATCTTCTCAATTCCGGGTGAATTCGGGTACATGACGAAACGCGACGAATGTGACCAGGGCATCTCGACCCGTGCCATCCGTGCGGGAATCGCACGGACTCCCGAGGGAGAGAACGCCGAGCCGATCTTCCCCACTTCCAGCTTCGTGTTCGAGTCTGCGGCGCAGGCGGCCGCCCGGTTTTCCGGCGCGGAGGTCGGTAACGTCTATTCGCGGTTCACGAATCCCACCGTGCGAACCTTCCAGGACCGCCTGGCGTCCATGGAGGGCGGCGAAGCGTGCGTGGCGACGGCATCAGGAATGTCTGCGATTTTAGCAACCTGCATGGCATTGCTCAGGAGCGGTGATCGAATCGTATCGTCCAGCAGCCTATTCGGTAGCACGGTCTCTCTATTCGAGAACTACCTGGGTCGCTTCGGCGTGGCGACCGATTTCGTGCCCTTGACTGATATGGAGGCGTGGGAGCGCGCCATTCGGCCGCAAACGCGGATGCTGTTCCTGGAGACGCCCTCGAACCCGCTCACGGAGGTCGCCGATATCCGAGCGCTGGCCGCCCTGGCACAGCAACACGGTTGCCTCCTAGTGGTGGACAACTGTTTTTGCACGCCGGTGCTGCAGAGGCCGCTCTCGCTCGGCGCAGACCTGGTGATCCATTCCGCCACCAAATATCTGGACGGTCAGGGACGGTGCGTTGGCGGCGCCGTGGTGGGTGACCGGAATCGGGTGGGGGAAGAGATTTTCGGATTCCTGCGAACGGGTGGACCGAGCATGAGTCCGTTTAACGCTTGGGTCTTCACCAAGGGATTGGAACTGCTTCCGATCAGAATGCGTGCCCACTGTGAGAGTGCACTCGCCCTCGCCGAGTGGCTGACGCATCAACCCGGCGTAAGCCGCGTGCACTATCCTGGATTGCCGGACCATCCGCACCACGATTTGGCAAGACGCCAGCAATCCGGATTCGGCGGAATCGTATCGTTCGAGGTCGAGGGCGGCCGCGCAGCGGCCTGGCGAATTGTCGACTCGACACGAATGCTGTCGATCACGGCAAATCTCGGCGACGTCAAGAGCACCATAACCCACCCCGCGACGACGACTCACGGACGCCTCAGCCAATCAGAACGCGACCGGGCTGGGATCGGCGATGGCCTTCTGCGAGTGTCCGTCGGGCTGGAGGACATGGAGGACATTTGTCGTGACCTCGGGCGCGGATTTCAAGCGCATTGAACGATGCTGCGGGGTGCGCCAAACATTCGGGTCATAACCTTCGATCTGGACGACACCCTATGGGACATCTGGGCCACTATTTCGAAGGCAGAGGAAAAGCTCCATGACTGGCTCGCGGTCCACTACCCGCGCATTGCGGAGAACTATACTCAGTTGGCACTGCGCGGACTCACAACGGAGGTGACAGCGGCCGATCCGTCAATAGCCCACGATCGCACAATCGTCCGCAAACGCGCGCTCAAAATGGCGGCCCATCGCTGCGGCTATCTGGAGTTCATGGTCGAACCGGCCTTCGAAATATTCTTTGCGGCCAGGAACGAGGTCATTTTTTTCGAGGAAGTCAAACCGGCCCTCGCGCGGCTCCATGGCCGTTTCGCTATGGGTGCGCTCACCAACGGCAACGCGGATCTGGGGCTCATTGGCTTGGATCACCTGTTCGATTTTTCGCTGAACGCTATCGACGTAGGCGTTCCAAAACCGGAAGCTCCCATGTTCGAAGAGGCGATACGGCTCGCCGGCGTTCCTCCCGCACAGATTCTGCACGTGGGAGATGACCCGGAGCACGATGTGATCGGTGCGCGACGCGCCGGGATGCGCACGTGTTGGGTCAATCGCGCAGGCCGCTTCTGGCCCGGCGGACCGAGGGCCGACGTAGACGTCGCGACTCTGGAGGAACTCGAGACGGTGCTTGGACGCTGGAACTCTCACCGCTGATCCGCGCGCCGCGCCGTTTTCGGCCACTCGAGCATGCCACTTGAGGAAGATCCGATGAAAAAAAACAAACCGTTGAGCCGATTTCCGGTTCCGAATCTGGCGGAGTTGCCCGACGATGTCCGGGCGCGTATCGAAGCTGTTCAGGAGAAAGCCGGATTCGTCCCGAATGTGTTCGCGGTGCTTGCATATCGTCCAGACGAGTTTCGCGCATTCTTCGCGTACCACGATGCGCTCATGGAAAGGGAAGGCGGACTTTCGAAAGCGGAAAGGGAAATGATCGTGGTTGCCGTCAGCGCCGTGAATCGCTGCCCATACTGCGTGATCGCCCACGGCGCACTCGTGCGGGTGTATGCGAAGGAGCCGTTGCTGGCGGACCAAATTGCGTGCAATTATTTAACCGCGGATATTACGGCGCGGCAGAAATCCATCCTGGATTTTGCCGTCAAAGTGACGGAACGATCCCATGAGATCGGGGAGGTGGATTTCGACACCCTTCGTGGACGCGGATTGAATGACGAGGATATCTGGGACATCGCCGGAATCGCCGCATTTTTCGGACTCTCGAATCGCATGGCGGCGGTCACGGGCATGTGGCCGAACTCAGAATTTTATCTGCTGGGCCGCTTACCGCGGAATGCTTCATGACAGAGAGCACTGGTCGGTCGGGTTACTTCTTGTCTTTGGGGCAACACGGGTTCCATCGTCTCCACTACCTCGAGCACGGGGAAGCGGGGAACCCCAATGTCCTCGTTTGCACCCACGGATTGACCCGCAATGCCCATGATTTCGACCATTTGGCGCAGCGTCTTGCCGGGAAGTACCGCGTCGTTGCATGGGACGTTGCGGGGCGCGGTGGCAGCGACTGGCTGCGCCAATCAGCGGATTACGGCTATCCGCTCTACGTGCGCGATGCGGCGGCCCTGATTGCCCATCTGGGCGCGGAGCGCATTTCCTGGATCGGCACATCCATGGGCGGCCTCATCGGGATGATGCTTGCTGCTCAGCCCGGTACGCCAATAGAGCGGCTGGTCCTAAACGACATTGGCCCATTCGTGCCGGCCGACGCTCTGCAGCGCATAGTGGCCTACGTAGGCGTGCAACAACGCTTTCGCAACCTGGACGAGGTCGAGCAATATCTGCGCACCGTCCATGCCCCGTTCGGGACGTTGACCCCGATCCAGTGGCGACACCTGGCCGAACACAGCTCCGTGCCCGACGGCGATGGCTTTCGCTTGCACTATGACCCGGCCATTGCGGAGCCTTTGTCAAATCAGGAGATCGTCGATCTGGACCTGTGGGCCGTGTGGGATCTGCTTGCGTGTAATGTCTTGGTGCTCCGTGGCGCCGAATCCGATGTGCTCACGGCAGACACCGTCAGCCGCATGGCGGAGCGGGGACCGCAAGTCCAATGTCTGGAATTCGGGGGCACAGGACACGCTCCCGCCATGATGTCCGACGATCAGATCGAGCCTATCGTCGGGTGGCTTGGACGCAGTTCCTAGGCCGGATACTTCATCAGGGACCCCGCATGCTGGTGGAATTCGCAGCCGTCCTGGCGCCGCTCTGGGCGAGGCGAGGGGCGGTGATCCAGTGAATCATTGCCCCTCACCGAGCGGGCGCTTGCCTTTGCATGCAAGCGCCCTGGACGAAAAGTTGTAGCCGTAGCGACAACTTGAGTGAAGAGCAA
>JBFGYN010000126.1:0-9672 GCA_041587415.1 Candidatus Competibacterales bacterium
ACGCGAATCATGCCGATCACCGTGCCAAGCAGACCGATGAGGGGCGTTATGGCCGCGATCGTGCCCAGGGCGTTCAGGTACCGTTCGAGCTCGTGCACCACATGCCTGCCCGTCTCCTCGATGCTCTCCTTGATCACAGCGCGGCCCTTGGTTCGGTTGAGGAGTCCGGTCGTCACGATCTTTCCGAGGGGCGTCGAGCTGGACAGTGCATCCAGATCATGCTGCGAAATTCGCCCTGTACGCTCCCAATGCCGCACCTGGTCGGTCACGCTCTTCGGCAGAACCCGGGTGCGTCTTAGGGCGACAAGGCGCTCAAGAATGATGCCGACTGACCCGATGGAGCAAGCCAGGAGGGGCCACATTAACCATCCACCCGATTCGATGAGATCGTACACGAAGCTGCATTCCTTGTTCGGGGACCGCCCGCGATCATACTCAAATTTTCGACGCCACCGAAACCAATCACGGGGTGCGGGCAATCCCTGTGTCACGCCAGTAGCGGCCGTTTTCTTCGATGAAGCAGTGTACTCCCCCTTCGCCGTCCTGCGCCCGCCACCACTCTACTGCCCCGCACTTTGCCGTGCGGTAGGTAGCCGCCGATGTTCGAACCGAGCCCGATCCGGTAATCACCGCGGCGTCGACCCGATCGAGCACCGGCCGTGAGGCATCCGGCAGGTCGCTCAGGTCTCGATCATTCAATACGACAAGATCCGGTATCCGAGTCAACGACCATGCCGCAGGCCCCGACGCCCCATGGCCTGGAACGAAAACGGTGGCGCCTGGCGTCTCGATCCACGCGGCGCAATGGGTCGGCGCCGCACCCGTCGCCATGAACCGAACTCGTATCACGCCGAATCGAATCGATTCTCCTGCGGCGCACGACTCCAGCCCGCGAACCGCCGCTACGCCCGCGGCGGGGCCGATTACATGGCCGATTTGGATCGATTCCCTCAGGGCGCGTAGGCCACCTGTGCGTTTCACATCGGCCGACGTCAGTATCACGGCATCCAAGGAGCGTCTGCCTTGGTCCTGAAGAAAGGGTACGACAACGGCACGGCCCGGGTCGAAACCACCCCTACCTCGGACCCCGGTGTCGATAACCACTGCATTGTGACCATGGGAAACGACGACCGGAGAGACCTGGCCCGCGTCGAGCACCGTCACTCGGGTGTGATCCGCGAACGACCAGGCTGAACCAAACAATGGCAATAGCAGAAGGATTCCCAGCAATCTTCCGGGAAGCCCGGCTACCAACAAGAGAAAAACTCCACCCACCCCCAAAATCACAGCCAAGTGCGTTGGTGCTGGCACGAGGATGCCGGTCGATCCTTTCGCCACCCACTCCAGGTAGGGCCATAGCCACGCCAATCCGCCTGCAGCAACCCGGAGTGCGACATCGCCGCCGGGTAATGCGGAAGCCATCAAGGCCGTGCCGAGCAGCGTGGGTGGAACGACCGCAACACTGACCCAAGGAACCGCAACCAGATTCGCAATGAATCCGGCGGGCGTCATGGCACCAAAGAACAGGGCTCCGATCGGGGCCATGAGGAGGGTCAACCCACCCTGAATTCGTACCCAGACGGCAAGAGGCAACCCGTTGCCTGAGCGTCCGACGCACATCCACAGTATGCAGGCGACGGCCCCGAAAGAGAGCCAGAATCCCGGGCCAAGCGGTGCCAAAGGATCCAGCACGATGACAATCCACAGTGACACCAGCAAAACTCGAGAGGGAGCGGCCGGGCGCTTCAGCAAGAGCGCACCCGACACGATGGACAGCATGATCAGGGCTCTCTGGGTTGGCAGGGCGAATCCGGCCAGCGCCGCGTAGATGATTGCCAGCAAAAAGCCAACAATGACGCCAGCGGAGCGTGCTGGCAGCTTGGAAACCAGGTATGGGACGCGTCTCCAGACGCTGGAGCCCACAAGCAGTCCGAGCGCAGCGACGATACCGACATGGAGACCCGAGATGGCCATGAGATGAGCCGTTCCCGTTTCCCTCAGTATCCCTGCCTCCGCCAAACCGATGGCCTGCCGGTCACCCACTCCCAGTGCAGCAACCAAACCCGCCTCCCACCGGCCGTGAAGAAAAGCGCGAATCGACTGGGACAATTTCTGCCGAATCGGGTCGATTCGAATTGAGGTGCGCGGGCTCAACTCAGTGCGTTCAGCGCTCCCTCTCACCCAGCCGGTTGCCGTAATGCGATTCCGGAAATGGAACGCCTCGACGTCGAATTCACCCGGGTTGCGCGGCGTACGGCGGCGGCCCAGGCGAACGCCTAGCCGCCAACGGCTATCCGAAATGACTCGCTTGTCGGGCGAATACCAATCGACGCGCCATCTACCCGAGTGCGCGTGCCATGTTGCATTGACCTGAACTCGGCTGACTTCGAATGAAAACCGCGTCCGCCGACGATGCTCCTGCGGGATTCCGACGACCCGGCCCTCGGCCACCACATCTCTCGGCAGTGAGTCGGAAGCCGCGCGGGCCGCGAGCACGTCGGCGACAGCCCACCCCGTCCATAGGAATCCCAGCACCGCGAGAAGGGGCAATCGGCCCCGTCGAGACAGAACTGCCGCAATGGCGACAGCGGTGGAAAGCGCAGCCCAGGGAATAGACGGAATGCTCGGGAGGCTATGCAGCGCAAGGCAGCCAATGAGCCAGGCGATCGTCCATGAACGCATATAGCAGTCGTTGTGAAATAGTGGATAATGGCCGACGCCTTGGTCGGAAAGTATCGGCGGAAACCTTACTTCTCGATCGGATCTGAGACGAGCTATTTCGAGCCGTCGGGATGGCGCGCATTTCACCGCGTTGCCGGCACTCACGGAAGCGGTTATCAGGGAAGCGGCGGCACGTCAAAACTTGGACGACGTCAGAACGTAAATAATCGAGCTGCCGAGACTTATGCCGCCCACTGCAATTGCCGGGGTGAGTTCTGGCGCCCCCGACCATTGCCAGGTCCCGACGTGCTGACTTAATGCCGAGACGATTTTTCAGGCGGGTGCTACCCGACCCCTCCCAGCTACGCAAACACAAGCGCTTCGAATTCTTGGGTACGCGCCTGCATGACGCGAACCTCTGGCATATCAATCGGCGATCACTGTCCGGCGGCTTGGCGGTTGGATTGTTCGTGGCGTTTCTGCCAGTCCCGGGACAGATGCTCATTTCGGCGGTGCTCGCGGTACTACTGCGCATCAATCTTCCCATTGCCGTTGCAGCAGTGTGGGTCACGAACCCGCTCACCATCCCCCCCATGTTCTACTTCACTTACCGCGTCGGCGCCTGGATTCTCGGTACTCGGGAAACGGTGGTTCATCCGGAACCCTCACTCGATTGGCTCACGAGCGGCACCAGCGAGATCGTTTGGCCGCTCTTGCTGGGTTCGATCCTTGTTGGACTCACTAGTGCCGGTCTCGGGTATCTCTTGATTGAGGGCTTCTGGCGTTGGCAGATTTTCCGCCATCTGGAATCCCGCAAGACACGCCGCCGCAAAGGCCGCTTGAGACCGCCCTGACCCGAATATTGCTTGGGGTCGCATGGTATGAACTGCTCAGAATCTTAAGAAAAATCAAAATGACCACTATACGTTCGAGGAGCCTCTGATCCATCCACAGTTTCCCTGCGGCACATGGCGGTGCCGGCGCACCGGTACCCGTGGCCGGTATCAGCAGATAACGATACGCCACGGTTCCGGCAGCACACGATTCACATGTGCCGGCCCCACAGATACGTTCAATTGGCCATCATCGGTTGAAGTCCACCGTCCTTGAGGACTAAAACTCGATCCATCTTGCCGGCAATGTCATGATCATGGGTGACGATTACTAGGCTGGATTGGCGTTCGCGGTTCAGGTCCAGCATTAACGCCAATACACGGTCGGCATTCTGCCGGTCCAGGTTTCCCGTAGGTTCGTCCGCTAGAACGCAAGCCGGTTCAGTGACCAGTGCACGAGCGACCGCAGCACGTTGGCGTTCACCCCCGGAAAGCTGCGCCGGTCGGTGATCGAGGCGCGCCTCGAGTCCAACTCTTTTCAACATGTCCGCTGCGGCGCGGCGAACTGACGCGATACTGTCCCCCCGAATCAAGAGAGGCATTGCCACATTCTCCAGGGCCGAGAACTCGGGCAACAAATGATGAAACTGGTAGACGAATCCCAGGAACCGGTTTCGCAAAAGCCCACGCTTTGCATCGCTCACTTGATCCAGTCTCGTTCCCGCGATTCGAACCTCACCACGGTCCGGAACGTCGAGCCCCCCGAGCAGGTGCATCAACGTGCTCTTCCCGGCGCCGGAACTGCCCATGATGGCAACAAGCTCACCGGCGGCCACGGATAGCTCGACTCCGTCGAGGACCGTCAGTCCGACGTTTCCCTGCTGGTAGGTTCGCCGCAGCCCCTCGCATTGCAATACGATTCGTTGCATGACTACTCGTAGCTCAAGGCTTCTGCGGGGCGGGTTCGGGAGGCTTTCCAGGCGGGATAGAGCGTCGCAATCACCGCGAGCAGGAAGGAAATGGTTGCGGTAAAACCAACATCCGCCCAATGCAAGTCCGAAGGCAGATCGCTGATGTAGTAAACGTCGGGCGCCAGAAACTTGAATCCGACCAGACCTTCGATGAACGCGACTGCCGGTTCAACGTTGCTCGCCAACAGCACACCCCCGATCACGCCGATACTGGTACCCAAGAGACCGATTGCCGTGCCTTGGACAACGAACACGGCAAGGACGCTGGCGGGCGTACAGCCCAAGGTCCTGAGTATGGCGATGTCCCCTTGCTTGTCGTTCACCACCATAACGAGAGTCGAAACGATGTTGAACGCAGCGACGGCGACGATGAGAGTCAAGATGACGAACATTGCCGTCTTCTCGATTTGAACCGCGCGAAAGAAATTGGCGTGTTCCCGAGTCCAGTCACTGACCAGATAAGCTCCGCCTAGGGCATTTGCGACGCGCTGACTCACGACCGGCGCGTCGAACAAGTCGGTAAGCTTCAATCGTACACCGGACACGTCGGAGCTCATTCTAAATAGCCGCTGCGCATCGCTTAAGTGCGTCAGCGCGAGCGACCGATCATAGTCATACATTCCGACTTCGAATATCCCCACAACCGTAAAGCGCCTCAATCGCGGCAGCACCCCCGCTGGCGTCATGCTTGCCTGAGGCGTGATTACCGTTACCGTGTCTCCGACGGTCACACGCATTGCACGCGCCAGTTCCCGCCCGAGAATCACGCCAAACTTTCCAGGCACGAGGTCGCCCAAGTCGCCCTCGACCATATGTTGGGCTACCTCGGACACATTCGCCTCGCGCTCGGGCAACACGCCGGTAAGCATCGCGCCACTCACCAGTCCTCGATTGGTGAACATCGCTTCTGAACGCACGAACGGCGCCGCGCCGGTCACTTGAGGCTCCGCGGCAGCGCGCGCGCTGACCGATTCCCAGCCTCCAAGACGTCCGCCCATGCCGAGCACGGTGGCGTGCGCGGTCATGCTGAGTATTCGTTCGCGAAGCTCCTGCTGAAATCCGTTCATGACGGACATCACCGTAATGAGCGCCGTAATGCCCAGCGCCATTCCGATCATGGATATGAAGGATATGAACGAGACAAAGTGGTTCTTACGCTTCGCGCGCGTGTAGCGTAGGCCGAGATAGATCTCTAACGGGCGAAACATTGGGAGTGGGTTGGCCGGATTGGAAATGAAAGTTGGCCGGATTATAAACGAAACCGGCCGCCCCAAGGCGGCCGGTTTCGTTCCTTTCACGACTGGTTCAACCGGCAACGTCGGGCGCGTTCACCCTTAGATTGTTTCGATTCATGTCGACGATCCCTTTACCGATCCCGTCGACCCGGACCAGTTCATCGACAGCGCCGAACGGGCCGTTGTTCTCGCGGTATCGAACGATCGCCTCCGCACGTGCCTTACCGACACCTTCCAGAGCGCTCGCCATCTCCTTGGCGGATGCGCGGTTGATATCAACGGGGTCCGCGGATGCAACCGCGGCGAGACCGAGCAGACTTGCTGCAACAAGAAGCTTTCCCAGCGTTCCAATCATCTCTGTTTCCTTATTCCTTTCCGTGACAGATGAGTCAGTTGTAAGTCGCTCCCCCTGAGCGACGCACGAGACTCTACCAACCCCTATTTGAGCCGCCCATCAGAGATCTCCGAGCTGATTGTCAACAGTGCGCCCGCCGGATCGTGCGATTGTGTCACCGGTCTCCCGACCACAATGTAATCAGCCCCATTTCTGATGGCCTGCTGCGGGGTGACAACCCGCCGCTGATCGTCGGTTGGGTAACCGGCGGGCCTGATTCCGGGTGTAACGAGCACCGTATCCGGCCCGAGCAGGCTGCGAAGTGTGAGCGCCTCGCGCGCCGAGCATACGATGCCATCGGCACCGGCGTTCTTGGCAAGCACACCAAGCCGCCGTGCCCATTGGGTCGGCGTACCCGTCACCCCGATTTCTTCCAGGTCCCTGGTGTCGAGACTCGTCAGGACAGTGACGGCAATCAGCAGGGGTGAGTGTTCGAGGCGGGCGAGCCGCGCCGCAACGGATTCCATCATGCGACGTCCGCCCGCGGCATGCACAGTCAGCATCCAAACACCAAGATCCGCGGCGGCCGCGCACGCACCCGCTGCCGTATTCGGAATATCGTGAAACTTCAAGTCCAGAAAAACTTGAAACCCCCGTGCAGCCAGAAGCCGCACAAATTCCGGCCCGGCGGAGGTAAACAGCTCTTTGCCGACTTTGAGCCGGCAGCCATGGGGCGTAAGTTTGTCCACCAGTTCCAAGGCCGAGCGGGAATCGGGAAAATCGAGTGCAACGATAACGCGCGGCTCCCGGGAAGAACCGGCCGTGGACCCGTGATCTTCGCTTTTCATGAGCTGGATTGGAATTTCCGGACTGAAGTCATCTGGGCACTGATCAGTGCCTGCTCATACACCGCTCGACCCGGAAAAGGCTGGCGACGCGACGCCGATGCATTCTTGATCATAGGGCTGCACCGTGCTCCAGTGTTGGCAACCTGGACAGCGCCAGTGCAATGATCGCCCCTGAAAACCGCAATGGCCACAACGATAACGGACACCCGAGTCGAGCATCGGGCGGGCCAGCTCGAGCACGCCCTGCATTTCCTCGCGGCTGGCTCCGTTGTGCGCAATGAGCTCCAGAAGCTTTCGAAATCCGGGTACTGAAGGATGTCGGAGCAGCATGTTCCTCAAAAAACCCTGAGCCTCACCCCGCTGATCCAGGTCTCGATACAGATCGCAGACCACCAGGGTCAGGTGCCCGGAGGCGTGACGGGCAATGACTTCGAGGAGGTATTCGAGCAATTCCGGAACACGGCGTTGGGCCTCGTAGCACTCTTTCATCGGTCCAACGGCCTCGACGAGAAATTGCGGCGCACGCCGCTCAACGCACTCGAGCAAGCCAATTGCATTTTCATAATCGTGAACTTGCATCGCCTGGCGCGCTTTCATCAGATAGGCACGCGCACACGCCGAATCGATTTGGAGTGCGGCGTCGATCAGTTCCGCGGCGTCGACCGGGTTTCCGGACTGGAGAGCTTCCGCTGCGAGCTCGCACTTGAGATGCGCAATCTCAGTGCTGTATGGACGCCCCTCCACCGACTCCAGTCGCCGAAGGTCGTCTATTGCTGCGGTCCAATCACGTTCCTGCTGGTGAATCACCGCCAAATGGCGGAGTGCGGACGTTTCGCACTCGCCCAGATCCAACAGCTCCCGAAACAGATCTTCGGCGCGGTCGAGCAGACCGGCCTTCATGTAGTCCTCCCCTAGCTCGAGAAGGACACGGGTTCTCTGTTTCGGATTGAGCGTCGGACGCGCAACGAGATTCTGGTGGATCTGAATTGCTCGGTCGACCTCGCCACGGCGCCGAAACACGCTACCGAGCGCCAGATGGGTCTCGATCGTCTCTTCATTGACATCGAGGACGCGCACGAAGAGTTCGACAGCCTTGTCTGGCCGATCATCCAGCAGGTAGTTCAAGCCTCTTAGGTAATCTGCCCCCGGTAGGCGTGCGGCGCTCGCCCGCTGCCGTGAACGCTGCGCAGCCAGCCATCCCGAGGCCGCGGCTACTGGCAAGAGCAGCCACAAGAACTCTGACATCAGTTCACGCGGCGGCTTTCGCAGCCGGTCTGCGCAATGACGTGATTTCCTCGTCCCGACGCCGCAAATCCCTGCGCAACCGTGCGACACGCACCCGCAGACCGATGAGCGACAGGAAGCTCAGGACGAGTGCACAAACGACTCCGAGCGAGAAAGCGGAAACGGCAACCACCGACAACGGAAGCGTGAAGCTGCCGATGTAATAGTTGACCGAAACAGGTTCCGAGTTGAGTGACGAGAAACCGACACCCAAAAACAGAATGAAAAGAAAAAACAGAACGCCGATGATTCGCATCACCCACGACCCAACTTTACTCATGCGCTCCCCCAAATGATGGCCCATACACAAAACGATGAAGCAGGACGACTTTCACTTTAGCGGGCCAGGTGGACGATTGACAGCAAGCCTACGCTTCTCGCCAGAGAACACCGCTGACCGACGACAAATCGGCGGGCGCTGACAAGGAGCCGGCAATAGCGAACGCCGCAATTTATCAGCCGGAATCCCGGTGCCAGAGCGCCACGGTAGCCAAGCACCTAGCGCCACCGCCGGCATTCGAAAGCCAGTCGCACGCTTCGCCAGCCGCCGAGACCCGGTGCACTAGCGGTTGATTCGGTCGACGCGCTCCCGGAGCTCTTTACCGGGTTTGAAATGGGGCACGTGCTTGCCAGGCAGCGACACCGCGTCTCCGGTTTTCGGATTGCGCCCGGTCCGGGGCGGTCGAAAGTGCAGGGAAAAGCTGCCGAACCCGCGTATTTCGATACGCTCCCCGTTCGACAGCGTCTGGCTCATTTGCTCCAGCATCTGCTTCACGGCGAGTTCCACGTCCTTGTAGGCCAGGTGGCTCTGTTTGCGCGCAATCGCTTCAATCAATTCGGACTTTGTCATGGAAAGCGTTCGTCATTGGTCAGGGACTCTGGAACGACTACGCGTATCGGATCCGAGCGAAGTGGCGGTGTAGCTCGCGGCCCGAAAGCGGGTCTGGCGAATTGCTATTCCCCAAATCTGAGCTCTCGTGCCGATCACTCGTCGTCCTTACGTGTGTCCAGCAATTCGCCGAGCTGATCGCCCAGGGAGGTGCTGACATTCGAGCGGCGGCTGTATTCCTTCATAGCCGCTGCCTCTTCGGCCGCTTCCTTGGCCTTGATGGACAAAGTAATGGTTCGATTTTTCCGATCGACTCCAAGGAAGTAAGCTTCGACGGGGTCACCCGCCTTGATCAATGTCCGAGCGTCCTCGACCCGGTCGCGAGACAATTCCGATGCCCGTAGAGTACCCTCTACACCGTCACCAAGATCGATGATTGCCGCCTTCGGGTCCACTTCCTTTACGGTTCCGTGAACCATGCTTCCCTTTGGATTCGATGCGACGAAGCTGGAGAACGGATCCTGTTCCAACTGCTTCACGCCGAGCGAGATACGCTCTCGCTCAGGGTCGACCGCCAGCACAACTGTTTCGATTTCGTCACCTTTACGAAACTGGCGAACCGAGTCTTCGCCTGTCTCGTTCCAAGAGATATCCGACAAATGCACGAGACCGTCGAT
>JBFGYN010000127.1:0-9662 GCA_041587415.1 Candidatus Competibacterales bacterium
CGGGTGCGCCGACCAGAGGTGAACCTGATGCGAACGTTTCCGCCCACACCGTGTCACCCAGGTTGGTCAGGCCCTGGGGGTTGCGGAAATTGGCCAGCGCCACCTGTGCAATGGCCTGACTCTGACCATTGGTGTAGCGACCGAATACCACTCCGGACTCGTCGATATCGATACCGGCCAGGCGGCCGGTGCTAAAACCGTCTTGAACCAGGGAATGGGTGCTGAAGGGGCTGCCAAACTGAGTCGATTGCGAGAAATCCAGTGTTAGCGCCAGCGGCGTGGCCGCACCGTTGGTCGCTCCCAGCTCGGTGGCGACAGCCGCCATGTCGATGCTGACAGTAATCGGTTGCGGACTTGCAGTGGTATCGACGGATCCGTCGGTCTGAAAGCTCAAGCTGGCGGAACCGAGGGTTACGTGAGCCGGATCGGTGTCATCGACACTGACCGCGATGTCCCAGGTGTTCGCCGCCGCATTCTTCGTGTAATAGGTGGTCATCGTGTGCGCCGCACCGAGACTGTCGTAGATGCTGAGCGAAGTCGAGTGATTGAAGGTCATGGGGTTGGTGCGATCGAAGGGTGTCACGGACGGTACTGAATCGGCCGCGTCCAGGTTCATGCCTACCTCGACCTCGGAAGTGATCCTCGGCGTGAGCTCACCCGTCGGCAGCTGGATGTCGCCGAGCACGCCGGTGAGGTTTCCGTTCGCGTCGGTCTGGTAACCAGTCAAATGGTGTCCCGCGTTATTGACGACGTAGCCTTCACGATCGGTCTTGAAGTTGCCCGCGCGGGTATACAGGGTGGTGCCGTTGTCGCTGACGCGGAAGAACCCTTCGCCGTTGATCCCCAGGTCCAGCGCATTGCCGGTAAAAGCCAAATTGCCCTGGGTGTGCTGCTGGGTCACGGCGGACACTTGCACCCCGCTTCCGGAGAGGTCGTTGCGCGTGGGTGCGATGCCCGATGCCACCAGCTCCGCAAATTCGGCGCGCGAAGCCTTGAATCCGCCGGTCGCGCTGTTCGCTATGTTGTTGGAGATCACGCCCAAATCCGCGGACGCGGCACCCAAACCAGTCAATGCAATTCGAAATGACATGTGTCTACTCCCTGTCTGACGTCGATGGAATATCGTCTGCTAGTGGTATTTTTTTCAGAGGATGGTTTTTCAGAGGACCTCGAGCACGTCGCTCAGTGGTCGAGAGTTCAGCCCTGCAAGGTTGAGCTGCATAGCCTGTCCGGCGCGTCCCAGCGATACGCTGTCCACCTGGGCTCGAACCTGCGGCTCCAGGGATACCACCTCGCCGCCGCTGACGGCTCGAACGGCGATCTTGTACTGCCCGGGCGCTGCGGTGTTGCCCGCGCCGGTGGACCCGGACCACCCGAACACCGCGTAGCCTTCCCCATCGACCTCGGGTTTCAGGACCTGGACGGTCGCGCCGGCGGTGTTCTGAATCTCGACTGTCACGTCCGCGGCGTCCGCGGGGACCTGCACACGGCCAGCGACCGACCCGCCCACCTCCAGTTGCACACGGTCTCCGTTAACGTAGACCGATCGGCCCACCATGCTGGAAGCCTGAAGCGCTTGAGATGACTGGAGGGACTGAGCCAGCTCCGTGACCGCGGTTTGCATGGACTGGACACCCTGCACGGTCGCAAACTGCGCCAGCTGACCAAGAAACTGCTCGCCCTCGAGGGGATTCATGGGGTCCTGATTTTTCATTTGCGCGAGCATGAGCTCCAGGAAGTCGGCCTGCCCAAGCTCGCCGGTTGCGGATTGCTCATCCTGTTTCGCCGCAGCAGCGCCGGACAGGGACTCGAAAACGCTTTGGACGGAAGAATCGATCGTGGTCATCTGTGCTTGCCTCGTGCTACCTATTCGCCCAAGGAGAGGGTTCGGAGCATCATCTGCTTCGACGTATTGAGCACCTCGACATTCGCCTCGAACGAGCGCGAAGCGGATATCATGTTTGCCATTTCCTCGACCGGATCGACATTTGGCCTGTACACGTAACCGTCCTCGTTTGCCATGGGATGCTCGGGCCGATATTCCATGGTAAGCGGCCGTTCCCGCTCGACGACACCCAACACTGCAACCCCACCCGGTGCTTCACCGCGGCGAGCACCATCGAATACCGTGGAGAACACCGGCTCTCGCGCCCGGTAGGTATCCTCCGGATCGCCGGTCACGCTGTCAGCATTGGCCAGGTTGCTGGCGGTTGTGTTCAATCGCAGGGACTGGGCCGTGAGCGCAGAGCCGGAAATGTCAAAAATGTCAAACAGAGGCATTGTCAGTCCCCACGAAATGCGTGAATCAGCTTCCTGATTCGGGAGCTAGCGAAGTTGAGATCGATCTGGTAGGCAATGGCATTCTCGGTGAACCGGCCCTTCTCGGCGTGCACGTCCACGGTGTTGCCGTCCACGGCGGGCTGCGTCGGAATTCGGTAGGCCGGGCTAGCATTCGTGAGGCCGTTGCCGGACATGTGGCGCGCGTCCGTGCCGCTCATGGTAGAGCGCCCCACGGCGCTGCGGACCGCCGCCTCGAAGTCCACATCGCGCGCCAAATAGCGCGGCGTATCGGCGTTCGCTATGTTTCCCGCCAGAATTTTGGCGCGGCGCCCTCGAATCCCGAGGGTGTGGATCTGGGGTCCCAGGAGTTCGTTCAGTTTCGTGCTCATGCCTGGTCTGCTGTCCAATGGGTTGCCGTCAGCCCGTTACAGAGGTCTGGAGACGGGTGCCCGTATCCAGTGGCAACGGCTGTGCCACAAGTTTCAACCAGCTGATATATTTGCTATTATCCGCAAATCTCGTCGGTTTGACTGTGGCCTGCCGGCAATAATTTTCCGGCTGCCGGCAGGACTTGCCGGATTTCCGGCAGCGGGCGGGCCCGAGCGCTGCCGATCGTACGCTTGACGCCGGCTTGCTCACCGTGTCCGGGGTCTGGCACGCCGATTGCGAGACTGGCAGCTGATCCACACATCGCACGATTTGCTCGGGATTCGATTACGACCATGGAAAGCCGCCATACCACGCAACGACGGCGCCACATTGCGCAGAGATCGATGCGCTTTGTACTCCTTCTGGCGTGTCTCCAGCTGACTACCGGATGGGTCAGCGCCCGGGAGCTGCAGTCGCTGGAAGCGATACGGGACGCGGCGGCGCAGCACCTTCGTGACCTGAACGAGGCGCAGGGCGCGGACGTTCGAGTCACCGTCGGACGCGTGGATCGGCGACTGCGCCTGAGCGAATGCGCCGAAGCGCCGGAGACCTTCACGCCGTCGGGCGCTTCGAGCGTGGGCAACACCTCGGTCGGCGTTCGCTGCTCGGGCCCTGATCCGTGGACGGTCTACCTCTCGGGCAGGGTACATATCGTCACCGGTGTACTCGTGGCCGCACGGCGGTTGGCGCGCGGCACGACTCCGCGTCCCGCCGACGCTCGCGTCGTGCGTCGGGACATATCGGGCCTGGCAGCCGGTTTTCTGGCCGAGCCAGCGGAGCTCGCATCGCTTCGCTTGCGCCGGGCGGTCCGGGCCGGCACGGTACTTACTCCGTCCATGTTCGAGACCCTGCCAACCGTCGAGCGCGGCGACACGGTAACATTGCTCGTCGAACGCGGTGGCCTTCGAGTCCGTGCCTCCGGAATCGCTTTACTCGACGCGGTGGATGGGGCACGCGTCAAAGTGCGCAGCGCGAATTCGAGTCGGATTCTCGATGGTACTGTCGTCGGGCCGGGTACGGTCCGCATCGGCCCACCCGGATGATTGGTGGAGGAACGCCCAATCGATACAGAGTTTCCTCGGGGCCCGAGGGGAGCTGCTGGAATCGGCCGAAGCAGCACGCGGATTCCGGAACAGAAACGAATACCGCGTTTTCGTATGCCGAACCCCGGCATAGGTCGAACGGATTGTTCAGGGGTTCGCTAAAGTTTCAACGGACTGAGCCGATACACGAGTCAAGACCCAAGCAACGGAACGAATGAACATGGCGATGCACATCGACAAGGCTGGGGCACCACCGCTGAGCGGTAACGGTCACTCGACCGGCTCCGTCCGTCAACAACACAATGACACTGCACAGGATCGTGCGGTGGCGAAATCCGACACCGCCAGGGATGAAGTTCGGTTGACGAGCATTTCCACTCGACTCCGTGAGCTCGAGTCGGTTGCCTCCGGCAGCCCGGAAGTGGATATGGATCGCGTCAATGCGTTACGGGAAGCGATCGAGAGCGGCGAGTACCGCGTCGACAGTGAGCGGGTAGCGAGCAGACTAGTGGATCTGGAGTCCCGGCTGTTCAAGGAATGAAGGATACCCGATTGAACCACGGCACGCGTGAAGAACGATCGACACTGTTGGGCGAGCTCGACGCGCTGTCGGCGCTTCTGGAGAGCGAATTCGAAGCACTTCGAACAGGTGAAGTCGGGCAGCTTCTCGAGGTCAGCAGACGAAAATCCGCACTCATAGAGTCCCTCGGGCAAGGAGAGGGGTGGATGTCGGCGGCGCGCAGCAATGGCGAGACGGGCCATTCGAGTTCGGAATTGGTTCAAAAGCTCACTGAGCTCAGGTCGTTGAACGCCCGGAACGGGCTCTTGATCTCGGGCAGCCGACACCTGACTGAGCAGCTATTGGGGGCACTGACCGGATATCGATCCGAGGAGACACTGTACGGCCCGGCGGGCGCGGACACGGTGGACCGGTGCAGGACGCTGGGTCGGGCGTGAGACGCACAGTCATGGTGGGAGCGCAGCAGAATTTCCGCCCTGCGAGTGCGATAGCCCGGTCAAGGCCGCCTAATCGGCTCGCGCACAGAACCATAAGAACTGCAGGGGAATGATGTCAATGACGCAGGAATCCAGCCTCTACTTAACGAAGAGCGACATGACCGCTCGGTTGAGATGTTGCTCGAATCTTCCGAGCCCGCCCTCCGTCGCCCTGCGAATCCTGCGAATCGGCGAAGACCCGGATACGAGTATTGCGGACGTTGCGAGGGTGGTCAGTCAAGATCCCGCCCTCGCGTCCCGAATACTTCGTGTTGCCAATTCACCACTCTACGCAAGGCGCCGCCGGAGTGAGAACATCCGCCAGGCGGTTACGCAGCTCGGCCTGAACGGCACCATGACACTGGCGCTCGGATTCTCCCTGGTTGGGTCACTCAGGACGCTGGCAGGCGGGTCGATGAACTACGCGCTCTATTGGCGCCGATCCTTGATGTCGGCGACGTGCGCACAAGTTCTCGGCAACCTGCTGGGTCGCCGCGACCAAGAGGAATTGTTTCTAGCCGGGCTGTTGCAGGATATCGGTATGCTGGCCCTGGACAAGTTTATGCCGGACCTCTATCGAGACATTGCTGGGGATCCGGGCGACCACCGACTGCTCTTGGACGCGGAACGTGCCGTCCTCGGGGTGGATCACTCGGCTGTGGGGGCTTGGCTGCTCGATCGCTGGCACCTCCCCAAACGCCTTCAGCACGCCGTTTTTGGCAGTCACGAGCCGAGCCATGCTGCACCGCTGGAATCGGACGCAGAATTCGTGCACTGCATCGCGGCGGCCGGCATCATTGCCGACATTTGGCTTCGGAGCGATCACGCCGCAGCAATGGTGGACGCCGGACGGGCGGTCGCAGACTGGTTCGACATTCGAGACGAGGCGTATCAAGAGTTGCTCCGGTCGATCAGTACACAGCTGCCCGAAAACGAGTTTCTATTCGACGTCGAGCTGACCGATGCGACGGTCACGGACCTGATCATGGACGAGGCCCAGGAGCTGATGATGGTCTGGAATCTTCAGGCCATGCGAACGGCGGACGAGCTCCAGCAGACCACGGACGCCCTGGAATCCCGTACCCGTGAGCTGGAGGAGAGGAATCGGCGAGACAGCCTGACGGGGCTCTTCAATCGCGGTTTCCTGGACCGAACATTAAGTGAGGAATTCGAACGCGCGAAACAGCAAGGCTGGCCGCTCAGCATCGCATTCGTGGACCTGGACAGCTTCAAACTCATCAATGACCGATACGGGCACCAGGCGGGGGACGAAGTGCTGCGGGGCGCAGGCCGAACATTGCTCGATAATACTCGTGCATCGGATATGGCAGCACGATACGGCGGGGAAGAATTCATGATACTGCTCCCCGGTGTCGGCATGGCCGGTGTAGGCCCGGCCGTGAATCGGCTCCTGACGGCGTTCCGAACCCGTACGCACCCCATCGAGTCGGGAGAGAAACTGTCTGTCACCGTGTCCATTGGTGTCGCAGTTCAAGGCGAAGGCTATGAGTTCGAATCGGCCAGCGACTTGGTCAGCGCGGCCGATGGTGCCGTCTACGAGGCCAAGAACCGAGGCCGCGATCGCATCGTATTTCATGAATCGGCCGGCAACGGGTGCGCCGTGGAACCGAGCCCGTTGAGATTGGCCAACCGCATCTGATTGGGCCAATGACAGTCATGGCGCAACGGGCCAAAGCGGTGCGCGCTGGCCTGAACGTTGCGCCAGGACGCTCTGACTTGGGCCATTACGGCAGGTATGACAGTAGGTTGTGATCATATTAGCCAGTCACACCTGTCACCGTGGACGCTATCCGGTTATGCTCGGGTTTGGCCGCCCATCCCGTGCGATCACACACGCTGCGCTGGTCAGCCCCCCCGCGAAATTACCGGATCCCGATGCAACGTCCGCGCTAGGGTAGTGTCGTTCGGGACCCGCTGTGAGCGTATCCTACCGCGGGCGCCGGTCCTTGTCCCCAGCTGCCACTCAAACATCGGGACGGCCAACGCCCCGTGCTCCTGAGAAGCCACGTGATTCAAACGCAAGTTATTGATTATGTGGTGGCTACGGGTGGACTTGAACCACCGACCCCGGCATTATGAGTGCCGTGCTCTAACCAGCTGAGCTACGTAGCCACAGCGCGCAGGCGGCGAATTATGGGAATGCCCGTCAAAGGTGTCAAGGAAAGCACTCGTTAGACATTGAACCGAAAGTGGATGACGTCGCCGTCCCTTACGACGTAGTCTTTGCCCTCCAGGCGCCACTTCCCTGCCTCTTTTGCGCCGCTTTCGCCCCCCCACCTCACATAGTCGTCGAATCCGATGATTTCCGCTCGTATGAAACCGCGCTCGAAATCCGTATGAATCACGGCGGCTGCCTTGGGCGCTGTACTACCCCTGGGGAAGGTCCAAGCCCGCACCTCTTTCTCCCCCGCAGTGAAGAAGGTCTGCAGGTCCAGAATATGGTAGCCGGCGCGAATCACGCGGTTGAGTCCGGGTTCGTTCAAGCCGAGATCAGCCAGAAATTCCAAACGTTCGTGGTCGTCGAGTTCCACGAGTTCCGCCTCGATCCGCGCGCAAATTGCGACCACGTCGGCGCCCTCCGAATCGGCGAGTTCCCGTACCGCCTGGAGCTGCGGATTATTTTCGAACCCGTGCTCGCCGACATTTGCGACATACATGGTCGGCTTGACGGTGAGCAGATGCAGGTCTCGGATCAATTCGAGCTGTTCCGACTCGAGTCCCAGGGAGCGGACCGGCCTCGCCTCGTCCAGGTGCGAAACGAGCTGCTCGAGCAAGGTCTTGGTCGCAACCGCAACCTTGTCGCCGGATTTTGCCGACCGGGAAACCCGGTCGAGGGCCTTTTCGACGGTGCTTAGGTCGGCAAGAGCCAACTCCGTGTTGATCACCTCGATGTCTCCTAACGGATCCACCGCGCCGGAAACGTGAGCGACGTCGTCGTCAACGAAACACCGCACCACGTGCGCGATGGCGTCCGTCTCGCGAATGTTCGCGAGAAATTTGTTTCCCAGGCCCTCACCCTTCGAGGCCCCCGCCACCAGGCCAGCGATGTCGACGAACTCGATGGTTGTCGCAACCACTCTCTGCGGCTTGACGAGCGCCGCAAGCTCGTCGAGGCGGTGGTCGGGAACCGGCACCACACCCACGTTGGGATCGATGGTGCAAAAGGGGTAGTTCTCGGCCTGAATCCCCGCTTTGGTGAGAGCGTTGAACAAAGTGGACTTGCCGACATTCGGCAGTCCGACGATGCCGCATTTGAATCCCATGGTGCGCGAATTCCCGTAAGCGAAGCTGGCGGCCTATGGAAACCCTGAACAATTCAATCCAGGAATTGCCAGGGGTCGGGAAGCGAAAAGCGCGGTTTCCGCTTCCCTCACGGAATCAACATGTTGCCATGTCGATTCCGGCGACACGTCCATGTGTCGCAAGGGTACTCTGAATCAATCAGGGCTTGCCTAGCGACTGTGCAAAGCATTCATGGCGGCGCCGAATTCGCCCGACACGATTCTTGGGAGCACATCGATGGCTTGGTCGATCGCGTCCTCGATCAGTTTCCGATCAACCTTCGAAGGTTTCTGGAGCACGTAGCCGATGACGTCCCGCGACGCCTCGGGCCGCCCGATACCCAGGCGCACTCTTCGGTAGTCCGAACTGCCGAGATGAGCGTGGATGTCCCGCAAACCATTGTTGCCGGCGTGCCCGCCCCCGAGCTTGAAGCGAACGGTGCCGGGGGGTAAATCCAGCTCATCGTGGACCACCAGCACGGACTCGGGCGCGAACTTGTAGAAATTCGCAATGGCGCCAAGCGCCCGGCCGCTGCGGTTCATGAACGTCTGCGGCTTGAGTAGCCATACGGGGTGCAGCCCAACCTGGACACGGCAAAGCTCGCCGTGAAAGCGGGTCTCGAGTCGAAATCGCTCGCCGCATCGACGGGCCAACTCGTCCGCGAACCAGAACCCGGCGTTGTGCCGGGTCTGCTCGTAACCGGGCCCGGGATTCCCGAGTCCAGCCACCAACCGTATGCACTCCCCTTCCACCGAAACGGCTGATCAGTCCTCGTCGTCTTCCTTTTCGGGCTCCCCCTCGACTTCCTCTCCCGGCTCGCCTTCGACTTCGATTTCTTCTTCTTCGCGAGCCTTGGCATGAATCGACGCAACCGGGAGATCGTGCTCTTCGTCCACCGTCGCGACCATATTCACGCCCTCCGGTAGCACGACACTCGACAGGTGAAAGCTTTCGCCCAGCTCAATGTCGCCGATATCCACCTCGATGTATTCGGGCAAGTCTTTCGGCAGACACTCGATTTCGAGCTCACTCATGTTGTGCGTGACCTGCCCACCCATTTTCACACCCACGGACGTAGCCTCGTTCAGAAAATGGATCGGCACCTGCACCCGTATGAGCTGATCGGCCATTACCCGCAACAGGTCGAGGTGCAGGACGGATGGCTTGTACGGGTGGCGCTGAATATCCTTTACGATGACGCTCTCGGACTTTCCGTCCACGTTAATCGTCAAGATGTGCGAGTAGAATGCCTCGTGATCGAGCTGTCGCATCAGCTCACTGTGGCTCAGCACGAGGCTGACGGCCTCTCCTTTTCCGCCGTACAAGATGGCGGGAACTTTGTTCTCGCGACGAAGGCGGCGGCTCACACCTTTCCCTCGAGCGCCGCGAGTCTCGGCATCCAGAACGAAAAGTTCGCTCATGTCTTAACTCCACTATTGCGGTTGATGAAAAGCCGACCCACCCGCGACCAGGCGGGTCCAGCGCATTGTAGTGCGATCGCTCTGGCGCCTACGTCGAATAAATCGGTTAGTCCACCATGAACAGGGAACTGACCGATTCTTCCAGGTGTATGCGCCGCATCGATTCAGCCAGGATTCCAGCCACGCTCAC
>JBFGYN010000128.1:0-9661 GCA_041587415.1 Candidatus Competibacterales bacterium
CCCTACCCTCACGTAGACAAACTCATTCCGCTCATGGCGGAGAATCGAATTCTCCCTTACCTGGACATTCCGTTCCAGCATGCCAGCCCGCGCATTCTCAAATCCATGAGGCGTCCCGCAGCCGCTGACGGAACCCTGAAACGAATTCGCGAATGGCGCGAGATCTGTCCGGAATTGACGATCCGTAGCACTTTCATCGTCGGGTTCCCCGGCGAGACGGAGCAGGACTTCGAAATGCTGCTCGATTTCCTGGAGGAGGCTGGGCTGGACCGGGTTGGTTGCTTCACCTATTCGCCCGTTGACGGGGCCAGCGCCAACGACTTGCCGGATCCGGTCCCGGAAGAGGTAAAGGAACACAGGCTCGAGCAGCTGATGGAACGCCAGGCGCGCGTAAGCGAGGAACGGATGCGCGGAAAAGTCGGGCAGATCATCGACGTTCTGGTGGACGAGGTGGGCGAGGAACGTGCCGTCGGGCGCAGCAAAGGTGACGCCCCGGAAATCGACGGGCGAGTCTTCATTTTCGGCGACGTGCAGTTACAGCCCGGCGATTTGGTGCGGGTCCACATCGATGAGGCCGACCAATACGACCTGCTGGGCCGGGTGGCCTAGCCCGGATAATTCATCAGGGACCCCGGATGCTGGCGGAATTCGCAGCCGCCCTGATGAATTATCCGCGTTAGCCCAATATTGCATAGGGTCCCACCAAGACGGCCTAGAGTTTAAAACGACACCCGTGTCTTGTCGCTAAAGCTGCGGTCTTGTGTGGCGGTGTAAACTTTGCCCGCCCTGCTGTCGCGGCGCTCGCTGGCCCTGGGGCGCCGACGGCCAAAGCGAGCATGTGGCGACGACCCCACACTCGATTTGGCCGCTACTTGTAGGGATCCGCGGCATCGCGCAGGCCATCACCGAGAAAGTTGAACGCCAGAATTACGATGATCACGGGAATCACCGGAATCATGAGCCAAGGATAGAGGGCCACCACATTGATGTTCTGGGCCTCGTTGAGAAGAACGCCCCAGCTCGTGATCGGCGGCCGCAATCCAAGCCCGAGGAAGCTGAGCGCGGTTTCTCCGAGGATCATGGCAGGAATCGAAAGGCTCGCGGTGGCGATCAGGTGGCTCATGAAACCCGGCATCAGGTGGCGAAATATGATCCGTTTCGGCTTTGCCCCCATGAGCCGGGCAGCCATGGTGTAATCCTCCTCGCGCAGTGCGAGCAATTTGGATCGCACTGCCCGTGCGAGCCCTGTCCAATCGAGAAGCGCGAGGATTCCGGTAATGCCGAAGTAGATGAGAATCGGGCTCCAGTTGGCCGGCAGTATGGCGGACAGCGCCATCCATAGGGGAATTTCGGGGAACGAGCGGAGGATTTCGATCAGCCTCTGCACGATGTTATCGATCCAGCCACCGTAGTAGCCCGCAAGCCCGCCGATTATGATTCCCAACGTGAAACTGATGATAATGCCGATCAGCCCGATGGTGAGCGAAATCCGCGCACCGTAGACCATCCGCGAGAAAACATCCCTGCCGAGACGATCCGTCCCGAACAAGTACATGTAACCGTCTTCGGAAGGGCAGAATAGATGGAGGTCAGCCCAAAATAGGTTCCAGAATTCGTACCGGTCGCCGGAGCAGAGAAAACGCATCGGGTAGACCTGCGTCGTATCCCGCACGTATTCCCGTTTCAATGTCTCCATGTTGAGTGTCTGGGTCCAGCCATAAACGAAAGGTCCGATGAATTCGCCTTCGTGGAACAATTGAAGAGTCTGTGGTGGTGCGTAAATGTGCTGCGAGTCGCGAGACTGCAGCTCATAGGGTGCGAAAAACTCACAAAACGCCGCACTGAAATAGAAGTAAGCGAGCATCGCGCCGCAGATGACGGCGAGCCGATGGCGTTTGAGCTTCCACCACATGAGCATCCATTGGGAGGCCAGGTAGTAGCGCTCCTGCTCGGGCGTAAGAGCTTCAATGGAATGAGGATCGAACGGCTCCTTGGATACGAAGCGTTCGATGCGACCGGAGTCCGGGTAGTCGCTCACTGGGTTTCTCCCCCCTGAAGGCGGATGCGCGGATCCAGGACGGCGAGCGCCAGATCGGAAATCAACACGCCGATTACCGTTAGAAACGCCAGAAACATCAAGAACGAACCTGCCAGGTACATGTCCTGGCTTTGCAGGGCGCTGAGCAGCATCGGGCCTGTCGTGGGCAGTGACATGACCACGGCGACCATCTCCGCGCCCGAGATTACCGTGGGCAGAAGGCTGCCGATATCGGAAATGAAAAAATTCAGCGCCATGCGCAACGGATACTTACGCAGCAGCTTCCCTTCTGGCAGACCCTTGGCACGGCCCGTCGTGACATATTGCTTTTGCAACTCGTCCAGAAGATTTGCTCGCAGCCGTCTTATCATGCCCGCAGTGCCCGAGGTGCCGATTACAATGACCGGAATCCAAAGGTGTTCGAGCACCGACAGGAATTTAGCCATGGTCCAGGGCTGATCGATGTACTTCGCGTCCATCAGACCGCCGATCGAGGTGCCGAAGTAGACATTGGCCAGATAGAGCATCACCAAAGCCAACAGAAAATTCGGAGTTGCGACGCCGATGAAGCCGAGGAAGGTAAGACCGTAGTCGCCCCAGCTGTATTGGTGAGTCGCGGAGTAGATGCCAATGGGAAACGCGACCGCCCAGGTAAACAGGACGGTGACCATGGACACGAACATGGTCAGGTAAAGACGGTCGCCGACAACGTCGCTCACCGGCATGTTGAACTCGAATGAGTAGCCGAAATCGCCGTGGAGCATTCCCCAAAGCCAAACCAAATACTGTTTCCAGACCGGCTGGTCCAAGCCGTAGTACTCCCGGAGAAAAGCGATCTTCTGCTCATCGACGGATTCGCCCTGGCTCTGGAGTTCTGCGATGTGGCTCTCTAGATAGTCCCCCGGCGGCAGTTGAATAATCACGAACACCAGGACGCTGATGGCGATCAGCGTCGGAATCATCAACAATATCCGATGGACGATGTAGCGCAGCATTCCGTTCTCCTAGCCGACGACGTGCATGCGCTACTTCGCGCCGGCAAACCAAAAAATCTCGGGGCGATAGATCCCGAAGAACGCCCCCGGATCCCAGTTGTATATCCCTTCGGCCGGCACATTGCGAAGTCGATTACTGACCACAACAGGCTGTAGGACGCCGGAGACGGTTCCGATCGTAAAGGTCTGCTCCGCGTGGATGGCCAGCATCCTGGACCAGATGTCGGCCCGCTCCGGGGTATTCGTCGACACCGTCCAGGCGCCCATGAGCTTCAGCAGCTCCTGGATTTCAGGCATCTCTGGTTCCTCTCCCACCTCACCGCTCGTCTCGTAGTGCTGTCCCCACTTCGGCCATTGGAGCTGAACCTGCTGGGTCGGCGCGAGCTCGATCGGCGCCATGTCCGCGGTGGGAACGCCGTTGTCGAGGCCTGACCACACGGACATGAGACTGTCACCGGAAAAGACACGATTGCGAAAGATTTCCCGCTGCGACGGTTTGGTAAACAACTTGATACCGATTTTGGCCCAGCTCTCCCGAATCAGCTCCAGAACGTCGGTTTCTTCCGTGCTCTCGCCGGCGGTATCGACAATGATCTCCATTGTCTGGCCGTTGGGAAGCTTGCGCATGCCCTGGGAATCACGGTCCTTCAGCCCCAGTTCGTCCAGCATGGCATTGGCGGCCGCTACGTCGAACGTTGCCCACTCCGTCTGAAACTCCGGCTGGAATAGCGGGCTTTCGGGTCGAACGGTGTTATTGGATTCCTGGGCAAGCCCGAAATAGATGATTTGATTGATTTCCGTGCGGTCGATAGCGAGCGACAGGGCCCGGCGGAAGCGGGCGTCCCGAACAATTTCGCGCCAGACCGGGTCGCCGACGTTCAAATTCGGGTACAAGGCAACCTGGTTGCCTGTGCCCCGTTTCCACAATCTCACCGTATAGTCGTTCCGTTTCTCGCCTCCCTTGAGAAACGTGTAATTGTCGAACCGCAAGTAGCGCGCCTGCAGGTCGGTATCTCCCGCGCCCGTCTTGGCGGGTACCAGGTCCTTGTCCGAGATGTTGACAATGACCCGATCGATATACGGGAGTTGCAGTCCGTTTTGATCAACTCGATGGTAGTAGGGGTTACGTTCGAAAATGAATCGATCCGACGGCGGCGGTGTTATCGGATGCCACGGTTGCAGGACGGGTAGATCCGGATTGTCCATCTTGTACTGGTTGTCCAAACGGTGATGGAGACCGGCCCAATTGCGGCTGCCGTCGCGGCGAACCAATGATTTCAGGGTCTCGGCATCGGCGTGCGAGGCGTGAAATTGCCTGAGGGAGTGGGCCGGCCGGTAGATGAAGAGCGGCCGGGCGCCCGCCAGCGCCGTCAGCAGATGAGGATTGGGGCCCGGCCAGGTATAACGTACGGTGAGCTCATCCGGGAATTCGACTGTCGGCGGCTCACCGTCAACCAGCAGGTCGCGGGGCGGCCCGAATGGCGACAGCTCGTCGTTGTTGGCAATGTCCTCCCAGTAGTATCGAAAGTCTTCGCTGGTGAAGGGATGACCATCCGACCATTTGTGGCCCTTTCGTAGCCGAAACGTGAACTCTCGCCCCTCCTTGACTTCGTAGCTCTCCAGAATGTCGGGCTCGAGCTCGAGCCGCTGGTTGAATGCGACGAGCCGCGCATAGCCGTAGACCATGACCATACGAATGTCGCTGCTCTTGCCCATGAGCATGCGCAGGTCGCCACCGTGGCGTCCTGGCTCGGCGTCGCCCGTCACGTCCACGGCAAGCGGCGAATTCGGCAGTCGCTGGTCTACGGCTGGAAGCTCTCCCGATTTCACTTTCCCCTCGAGGGCCGGGCTGTCCCCGGCAGCCAGCGCCGTACCCCAGGCAGCTGCAAGCACGAGCGCCGCCAACGTGGCTCGGATAGTGGTCTTCACGCGATTTTCCTCTGGTCAATGTCCGGACTGGCGCGCACGAAATGCGCGTTCCCCAGTGGCTGGAGATCGGTGCCGCCATCGCCCGAGTCCGTAAACGGTGCCGGCCAATCGGCAGGGTTCGAGGCACGCCCGTGAGCGATTGCCGCGAAGTCGAGTTTTCGATTCAGGTCGGCGTACGGAACGGCCGCCAACAGGGCGCGTGTGTAAGGGTGCACCGGGTCACGGAACAACACCTCCCTCGGCGCCACTTCGACCAGCTTGCCCTGGCACATGACGGCAATGCGGTCAGCGACGTAGTCGACAACGGCAAGATTGTGAGAAATGAAAATGTAGGTCAAGCCAAGCTCGACCCGAAGATCGTTCATCAGGTTCAAGATTTGCGCCTGGATAGAGACATCGAGTGCCGATACCGGCTCGTCGCAAATGATCAGGTCCGGGCGTAGAGCGAGCGCGCGTGCGATGCCAATTCGCTGACGCTGGCCGCCGGAGAAACTGTGCGGATAGCGATTTAGGTACCGTGGATCGAGACCCACGACGCGCATCAATTCCTTCGCCATGTCCGCCTGGCTGTCCGCATCGCCTACGTCGTGAATGACGAGCGGCTCCCGCAGGATGTCGAAAACGGTCATCCGCGGGCTCAGGGAACTGAACGGATCCTGAAAGATGAACTGGACCTTCTCTCGAAAATAGAAGGTTTCGTCCGGATCCATCGCCAGTACGTCCAGGATGCGACCGCGGTCGTTGTAGACGACGCTTCCAGTCTCTGCACGAATCGCGTGCAGGATGATCTTCGACAACGTCGTCTTGCCGCAGCCACTTTCACCCACCAAACCGAACGACTCACCTGGTTGCACTTCAAAGCTCACGCCGTCCACCGCGAGCAGGTTTTCCGTATGGGTGGAAATCAGCCCTGCTTTCCGCACAGTGAACGAGCGGGATACGTGGTCCACCTTGAGGTGGGGGCCGGCCGCTTTCTCCTCGGCCGTCCAGCTCGATTTCTCTTTGAACAGGGCTCCCGTATGGTGTTCGATTTCCCGAACCGGCACCAAACGCTCACCCGGCTTCATGTCGAAGTGGGGGACAGCCCGCAACAGCGCCTGGAGGTATGGGTGGCTTGGACGGCCGAATATCTCGTTGACGGTGCCGCTCTCCATGATCTGTCCGTGGTACATCACCACCACTTCCTCGGCGATGTTCGCGACCACCCCCAAATCGTGGGTGATGATCAGCAGCGCCATGCCCATCTCGGACTGTAGTTCACGCACCAGGCTCAGGATCTGGGCTTGTATGGTGACGTCGAGGGCCGTGGTCGGTTCGTCGGCAATCAGCAGGGCAGGTCGACAGACGAGCGCCATGGCAATCATGGCGCGCTGCCGCAATCCACCGGACAACTCGAAGGGGTACATCTTCATGGCCCGCTTTGGATTGGGAAAACCCACCATGTCGAGCATCTGCTCGGTGAGCGCCATTCCTTCCTGCTTCGACGTTTCCCGATGAAGGAACAAGGATTCGCTGACCTGATCACCGACGGTGTGGAGCGGAGACAGAGACACCATCGGCTCCTGGAAGATCATGGAGATAGCACCACCCCGGATTTCGCGCATCTTATCGCTGTTAGGCGGAAGGGCGGCGATGTTGACCACACGGCCTCCACCCGGCGGGGCGAACAGAATTTCACCCTGCGCGATTTCGGCAATCTTGGGCAGGATTCCCATGATCGCCTGGGCTGTTACGGATTTGCCGGAACCCGATTCACCCACCAAAGCGACGCTGGAACCGGGGCGAATTCGGAACGACAGTCCGCGTACGGCTTCCACGAGCCCGCCGTGAATTCGAAAATCCACCTCCAAATCCCGAACTTGCATCAGGTCTCCGTCGAGCACTGGTACCTCCGAATCCGGCCGTCGCAGCATCTTGTCCTTGTTGTGACGAGGGGCTCGCTGGATAATCCGCGGACTGACATTGTCGATTTTGGCGCGCGGGCCCCCTCGGCGCTTCCTCTAAAAGTAGTTGGAAATGCGCGAAGTCGAAAGCATTGATCGCTCCCACTGTCCGTGGGAACACCCCGATACCGGTTCGTACCAGGACATGAACTACCTGCTCTGCGAGGGTGCGCGGTCGCGTTACGTCATTGCGGCGCATTTCGTCCGGGACTGCCCAGTGATCGTGGAGATCGGCGGTTTCAAGACTCCGATCACGGCTTTTCTGGAGCGCATACCGGAGCGCGTGCTGGTAGTCGACCCGATCATCGAACCATACCAAGGCGCTGAATTGCACGGCAAACCATGTCGGATTGATCACGTCCGCGCGACCTATCAAGCGTTCGAGTTCGACCTCACATCGGGGTCATACGGCTTGGTCTGCATGGGCCTCTCGCTCAAGCACTTCAGCGCCGAATCGAAATCCCGCGCCGAGGAATGGCGGAAATTGGTCGAGCTGCTCGATCACTCGCGCACGGCGGTCATCGAGTGTGCCCTCGAGTGGCCTTTGGGACGGGAATGCCTCGAAGGACTGGTAGCCAAATCGAACTCGGATGTCGTCATGCACGCCGACATCGACCTGCGCCACAGTCCAGGAATGGCGACGGAACACCATCTGCGCAGACTGGTGGTCCTCAGACCCCGGCGCCGGTGATGGACCCCGGCATGGACAAAGACGAGCAGTACCAGACGATCCTCTCGGCCATCGCCCAATATCGGAATGACGATTTCGTCCGCGACCTGCTCGGAGCGATCGTCTCGGATCCGAGCGACGCCAACCTGGCCTACGCCCTGAACAAGAACCAGATGGCCAGCAAGATATGGCTGATGGAGGAACTGCGCCGGGTCACCAACGGCAATCTGGGCACGGTCTACGTGCTGGGCGGCTGGTACGGGACACTGTCCGCCATGCTGCTACACGACACGCGCTTTCGGGTCGACCGGGTGTTCAACTTCGACATTGATCCCGCGTGTGAGGCCAAAGCGCATGCCGTGAATTACAGCCACTGGGTTGCGGGCCGATTCTTCGCGATCACCGCGGACGTGACCACGCTTCGGTACGAGACCACGGCGTTGGCGACGCGCCACCCTGACCGCACGGAGCACCTTATCGAAGCAAGGCCGAATGTGATCATCAATACCAGTTGCGAGCACCTGCAACGGTTCACCGAGTGGTACGACAGAATCCCTTCAAGTCCGCTGCTGGTGCTCCAGTCGAACGACTACTTCGACTGTGACGAGCACGTCAACTGCGTTGCGGACCTGCCGGCCTTCCAGCGCCAGGCGCCGATGTCGCAGTTGATGTACTCGGGCAGCCTGGAGCGTAAGCGCTACACGCGTTTCATGATGATCGGCCGCAAATGACTCCGGGCGCCGCAATGTCCAGACCAGCGCCGGCGCGAGACGTTCGGCGTAGAGCGCATGGCTGCCCCGCCGCACGGTCGAATCAGACAGAACGGGTGATTCCGCCATCCACCCGAATATTCTGCCCGGTGATGTAGCCGGCACCCTCGGAAGCCAAAAAGCCAATCACTTCAGCAATCTCCTCGGTCTTCCCGTAACGCTGCATAGGGATGCGGTCGCGGAATTCCGGCTTCTTTGGCAGGCTATCGATAAACCCGGGAAGCACGTTGTTCATGCGGATATTTTCCGCAGCGTATTTGTCGGCGTAAAGCTTCGTGTAGGCCGCGAGCCCCGCCCGGAATACACTCGACGTCGGAAAAGCCGGATCGGGTTCGAAGGCAGCGAAGGTGGAGACGTTGACGATCACACCGGACTTCTGCCTCTGCATGATGGGCGTCACCAGTCGGGTTGGGCGTACGACATTGAGCAGATAGACCTCCATTCCCCTATGCCAGTCCTCGTCCGAAATGTCCAGCAGAGGCCCCTTTGGCCCGTGCCCCGCGCTGTTCACCAGGACATCCACACGCCCCCACTTCTCGACAGTGCGAGCCACCAGGCGCTGCAGATCTTCATTCGACTCGTTGGAACCGGTCACACCGATCCCACCGAGCTCCTCGGCCAGTGCCTCGCCCTTGCCGGACGATGACAGGATGGCGACCCGAAACCCGTTGGCCGCCAGCTTGCGTGCCGCGCCGGCGCCCATACCGCTTCCACCGGCCGTGACGAGTGCCACTTTTTCTGCCGTCATGTCGCAATACTCCAACCCGTAAGTGTGACTGGATACAGATTATCCCGGATCATGCCAGACTTGGCACGGACCGCAGGGAATGGGGGACGCCCGTTGCACGCCCGCCGGATTCAGCGTATGCATGGGCGGGCGCATTCCAAGGCGCAGCCACGCCCGCAGTATCGGCCAGTGCTTGGCCCGCGTTCCGGTGCGACACCATTGACCAAATCGTTCAGGTACGCGTGGGCATGGTCACCAAACACGTTACAGCGCTTGGCGCTCTCCTCGACCGCCGATCGGAAGTGAACACCCGCCCATACTCGGCTGTGGCCGCAATCGGCGGCGAAATCTGTCCATGACGGAAACACAAATTGCGCGTCGACCGCCGGCGTGACGCCGGGTTCGATTCGAGATGATCCCGCCGGACGGCTCACGGCGTATCCCAGCACATCGCCATTCGGCAGAAACACGCCGAGGCCGAGGGATATTCCGGGTGATCTGCCTCCTCCAGGTAGCTCTGCCACTGGCTTGCCGGCAGATCACTCACCGTGCCCTGCCCTGGGCCACCCCACGCTGTCACGGTTTGGTC
>JBFGYN010000129.1:0-9597 GCA_041587415.1 Candidatus Competibacterales bacterium
GCACATGGTATTGACTTATTACGCGCAACCGGGCGCCGACCCGCTGGTGTTGGATAATTTGGAACCGAGAATTCGACGTGCGAGCCAACGAGCGGACCTGTATCCGGTCTACAGCTTTAACGGAAACGGGCTTTGGGTGGACAAGACAGGCGGCAAGTCACGTCGCGTTGGCGATGCGAACCGACTCAGTCGCTGGAAAAAACTTCAGCGCCGGTTTGCGATGACGGAGAATAAGTGATCCGGCGCATGTTGGCGAGAGTTATAGTTGCATGGACGGTAAACTAGCTTCCGCTTTGTCGGAATCAAGGAGTTCGACATTCATGGAGGACGTTCGGGGATGACCCTATCGAAACAGCTCGTGATCGTCGTTCTCGGCGTCTTTCTGTTTCTGTCTGCAGGAAGTGTCTGGATTCACCTGGACTCCGTTCGAAATTATTTGATTCTGCAGTTGCAGGAACAAGCTCAGGAAACCGCGAACTCGCTCGGTCTATCTCTATCGCCCCATGCTGCGGCGGACGACTTACCCGTTATGGACGCCATGGTGAGCGCGTTGTTCGACCACGGGCGATATTTCAGTATTGGCGTGCTGGATATTCAAGGCAACCAAATCATCGAGCGCGCCACCACGGAGCACAGCAGCGCAGCGCCGGATTGGTTCGTGGACTTGGTCCGGGTTGATCCACCCATTGGCACCAGTCTGGTCATGTCGGGATGGCGACAGCATGGCAAAGTGATCGTGCAAGGTGACCCCGGCGACCTTTACGCGAATTTGTGGCGCAGTACGGTCGATACGCTGATCTGGTTCCTCGGTGTCGGATCGGCCACGCTGCTGCTGGGAATGCTGGCGTTGCGTCGATTTCTGCAACCTCTAAGCGCAGTCGAGGTTCAGGCGGCTGCGATTTGCGACGGCAGGTATCCCGTGCAGGAGCGCCTGCCAAAAGCTCGGGAGCTTCGCCGCGTGGTGAACGCCATGAATGTCCTCGCAAAGCGAATCGAACAGCAGTTCAAAGAGCAGGCTGAGGTGGCCGAAGGACTTCGGGCGCAAGTCTACCGGGACGACGTAACCGGTCTCGGGAGCCGTCGAGATTTCGAGGAACGGATCGAGCACCTGTTCGAACAAGCCGAGAACCTGCCCGGCACTGCGCTGTTTCTTCTGCGGCTCCGGGACCTCGCGGGACACCTGAGCCGGCACGGTCGCTCCAGCGGCGATGTGCTCATGAGAGAGACGGGCAAGACACTGCGGGGAATCTACTCGGGAGATCGGCCTTGGTTCGCTGCGCGCCTCGGCGGGGGTGAGTTTGCACTGGTCGTCATGGGAATGGACCCGAAGGAGGCGGATCGCCTGACGGAGAGGCTGCGATCCGCAATCGGTGAGCTCGAGGTGGTAGGGGTGGCGGAAACACAGGACTTTGCCCGGATCGGCGTCGCAATGTACAGAGTCGGGGACGATTGGGCGAACCTGCTCGAGCGCGCGGACACGGCACTGCATCGAGCGCGGGAGCTTTCCCATCCAAATGCTAGCTACCGCTTCGCAGAATCCCATCCGAGCGATCGCACCGATCGGTCCCTGGGCGGAGACCAATTGATGCGCGCGCTCCGGGCCAAACGCGGAAGGATTGAATATCAACCCGTCATTTCCGCAGACAAGGGCACAGAGCCCCTGCAGACGGAGGCACTGCTGCGGTTGCAAACAACCAGCGGGGACATGGTTCCGGCCGGAGTGTTCCTACCCGCGGCCGAGGCCCTGGGCTGCGTGACGGACATCGATCGGCTCGCTTTGTCACAGATATTCTGCGATCTGGATGGGGCGACCATGAACCACACCCGCGTTGCGGCAAACCTGTCGCCGAGTACTATCGGTGACGAGATGTTTCTGGAATGGGTCCATCGAGCCCTGCTCGAAGTACCCGCGCGGGGTCGCCGGCTCGCGATCGAAGTCCACGAGTACGGTCTTGTCAATGTACTCGATGACTACCGGGTCTGGATCGAGCGGCTCAGACCACTCGGATGTCTTTTCGGAATAGACCACTTTGGTCGAGGGCTCGCGTCATTCGGGTATTTGCACACACTCGGACTGGACTATTTGAAGCTGGACGGTAGCTTTAGTCGTGGGATCGAGGACAATCTCGAGAATCAATTCGTCATTCAGGCGCTACTGCGGACCGCCCGGCAAATCGATTTGCGGGTCATTGCAGAGGCGGTCGAGACGGAAGGGGAGTGGGCAGCGTTCCGACGAATCGGCATTGACGGTGTGCAGGGGTACGCGGCAGGGGCGCCGCGAAACACCGATGCCGACCCGCTCGATGAAATGAGCGCTGAGGCATAGCCCGCGCCTACACGGCCCCAACAAGTGGACATGTCGATTCAGGCGCAACATGCATGTGCGGCCGGGAAGCTCTGAATTGATACGAGTTTCGTCAGTGAAATCAACGTTTAATTGGCGCTTCGAAACGGCATTCGACTTGGAGTTTGGAGAGCGCTGGGCGAAGATGTCGGCACAGCTCTCAGAACAGCTCGCCTTCTTCGACGATTGGGCTGCCAAGGGATTGCAGCTTGCTTCGAATCGATTCTCGGCGTGCGAGCTTTTGCTGGGCCGCCAGCGGCAAATCGCTGAAGCGAATCAGGTTATTCGCCACCAAAAGGTCGATCAGATCTTCCAGAACCCGCACCAGCGCTACGTCAGACGCAGACAGTTGTTCCTTTGCGGCGAGCAATTCCGGCGCGCTCGCCGCGAATTCGAGAAGTTCGGGCGCATCCAACGGCAAATGCTCGCACACCTCCGGCGACGGCGTGTCATGCAGCGACACTATGCGACCTTGTGGGTTCCGAGAGACGAATGGCATGTTGGGCTCGCGTGGCACCGGGGTTAAGGTACATGGACAACAGGTTGAAGTTAGCAATATGAAGGCCAGTCCAGGACTTCAGGAAATACTCGCAGAAGAGACCGGCGAATCGGCGGATGTGCGGCCGGCGAGCGTGATGGGCGATCGCTCTTCTGCTGACGATCCGCTGCTGGACAGTCTCGTCGTGCTGTTGCGCCTGATGGGGCGGCCGTTCAGCGGCGATGCGTTGACGGCGGGATTGCCGCTGGTCGATTCCCGACTCACGCCCGGATTGATTCCGCGGGCTGCCGAGCGCGCGGGTATTTCCGCGCGCCTGGTGCGGCGCCCTTATGACCGGATTTCGCAGCTCCTTCTGCCGGCAATACTCGTATTCAGGGACGGCTACTCATGCGTGCTTGTCAAGAAATCGGAGAACTCGGCAACAGTTGTCTTTCCAGAATCCGGCTTTGGGGAAAGCGAGGTGTCCTCCGAAGATCTCACGCAACGCTACAGCGGATACGCCGTGTTCGCGAAACCGGCCCACAACTTCGACGCGCGCACGGAATCCACGCACGTCTCGAAGAAGGGGCACTGGTTCTGGAGCGTCGTGCGGCAGAACTCCGGAATATATGCCCATGTGTTGGTGGCTTCCCTGCTGATCAACCTCTTCGCCCTGGCATCGCCACTGTTCATCATGAATGTGTACGACCGAGTGGTACCGAATTTTGCGGTCGAGACGCTCTGGGTCCTGGCTGCGGGGGTCGCAACGGTATTCGCATTTGATCTCGTGATCCGCACGTTGCGCGGATATTTCATCGACCAGGCCGGCAAGCGCGCCGATGTGCTGCTTTCAGCGCGAATCTTCGAGCACGTTCTCGGAGTTCGTATGGCGTCGCGGCCGCCTTCGGTGGGTGCATTCGCCAGCAATCTTCACGAATTCGACGGATTTCGGGATTTCCTGACATCGGCGACGCTGACGACCCTGATCGACGTCCCATTCATATTTCTCTTCATCAGCATCATTTGGCTCGTCGGCGGCCCGCTGGCTCTCGTGCCCCTAGCGCTGATTCCCGTTGCGCTGTTGCTGGGACTCCTGATTCAAATCCCATTACGGACGAGCATCCAGGCGCAAATGCGCCACGGGGCCCAGAAGAACGCGATGTTGATCGAGACGCTCGCAGGTCTCGAGACCGTCAAAGTTCTCGGCGCAGAGGGCCAGATGCAACGGCGGTGGGAGCAGGCGGTCGGATTCATGTCTCGACATGGAATGCGCGCCCGGCTGTTATCCCAGTCTGCGGTCAATGCGTCGACGGTACTGCAGCAGATGGCGGGGGTTCTGGTCGTCGTGTTGGGCGTCTATCTGATTGGTGATGGCGAGCTGACGGTTGGCGCACTGGTTGCGTGCACAATATTGACAGGACGGGCAATGGCACCGCTTGCCCAAGTCGCAGCTTTGTTGACACGCTACGACCAGTCGAAGGCGTCTTTGAAGGCTCTTGACGAGGTGATGAAACTACCCGTCGAGCGCCCCGCTGGTAGGGAGTTTCTGCATCGCGACGCGATCCGTGGGGACTTGGAAGCGCGGAAGGTCACCTTCCGCTATCCGGGCCAGGAGTTACCCGCACTGGAGGGCATCTCCTTCCATATCGAGCCGGGGGAGAAAGTTGCCATCATCGGACGCATGGGGTCGGGCAAGAGTAGTCTCGGAAAACTTCTGATTGCGTTATACGAGCCGGAGAACGGCTCCGTTCTCATCGACGGCACCGATAGTCGTCAAATAGATCCGGCCGATCTGCGGCGTCATGTGGGCTACGTTCCCCAAGACATCACTCTTTTCTACGGCAGCGTCAGGGATAACATCGCGCTCGGCTCCCCGCAGGCAGACGACGCGGAAATTCTGCGTGTCGCAAGAATTGCCGGAGTGACGGAGTTCGTCGACCGCCATCCATCCGGGTTCGACCTGCCAGTCGGTGAGCGGGGCGAGCTGCTGTCCGGTGGTCAGAGGCAGAGCATTGCAGTCGCGCGCGCTTTGGTCCACAACCCCCCAATTCTGATCATGGACGAGCCCTCGAACGCCATGGACAACAATACCGAAGCCGCCTTGAAAACACGGCTGTCCGAGCAACTGCAGGACAAGACCCTTGTGCTGGTCACCCATCGGGCTTCCATGCTGAGCCTCGTCGATCGGCTCATCGTCATGGATGGCGGACGCGCTGTCGCAGATGGACCAAAACAGGAGGTACTCGATGCGCTGCAGTCCGGCCAGATCAAAGTGTCGCGAAACTGATATGGGTTCGGTAGCGCATTGATGGCATCCAATCGAGATCAAGAGTTCATGTCCGAGGTGAGCGCCGCAGTGCTCCAAGGGGCACGGCCGACAAGCTACCTCGTGCTATGGGTCACGGCTCTGTTCTTCGTGGCTGCAGGCGTCTGGGCATACTACGCGCCGCTCGATGAGGTCACTGTCGGTGTCGGCCGGGTCATTCCGTCGAGTCAGGTGCAGGTCATTCAGAATCTGGAAGGTGGCATCGTATCGGAGATTCTCGTTGGCGAAGGTGATGTCGTGGCGGCGGGAGACATGCTGCTGCGGCTGGACGACACACGATTTTCATCTTCCTTCGGTGAGTCGCGTCTGCAACGCTCCGCCCTCGAGGCCAGGATTGCGCGGTTGTCGGCGGAAGCGGAAGGGGCCGAGTTTCAGGCCCCCACTGGAATCGCTCAAAGTGCCCTCGCCATGTTTGACCGCGAACGCTCGCTGTTCGAATCCCGTCGCCGGGAGTTGGAGAGCAACCTCCGGATCCTGGAGCAACAGAGCGAGCAAAAGCAGCAGGATTTGGCGGAACTGCGTGCTCGGAAAAAGCGCCTGGAGGGCAGCGTTGGCTTGTTGCGCCGGGAGTATGCCATTTCCGCACCCCTTGCAAGGGAGGGTGTCATCTCGGAGGTGGAAATCCTGCGGCTGCGTCGCGAGCTGAACGACCTAAGAGGCGAATTCGACTCGGTGGCGCTTTCCATCCCCAAGGCTGAATCGGCACTGTCGGAAATTGCGGAGAAAATGGGTGAGCTTCGCGTGCGCTTTCGGACCGATGCGATGGACGCCTTGACCGAGGCACAGACGGAGTTGTCGCGTCTCGGAGAAAATTTGCGCGCAGCGGAGGACCGCTTTACCCGTACGGCCGTTCGCTCGCCTGTACGCGGCACCATAAAGAAACTCCACGTCGCCACGGTGGGCGGCGTCATCCAGCCGGGCATGGACCTGGTCGAGATCGTCCCTCTGGACGGCAGCCTGCTGGTCGAGGCGCGAATTCGTCCGGCGGACATCGCGTTTCTGCGCCCCGGACAGGAGGCGACGGTGAAGCTGACGGCGTACGATTATTCCATCTACGGGGGGTTATCCGCTCGGCTCGAGCACATCAGCGCCGACACCATCGCCGACGAAGACGGCGAGAGCTTCTACTTGATCCGCCTGAGAACAGACGACATCCTCACCGGGCCAGACGGCGGACAATTGGATATCATTCCGGGCATGACCGCCCTGGTGGACATCCTGACCGGCAAAAAGACAGTGATGGAGTACCTGCTGAAACCGGTGCTCAAGGCAAAAGCCTATGCATTGCGAGAGCGTTGATACAGCTGGGAAGCTATTTTGGTCATGAGGTGCCAGGGGGATCCAGTGCGAAACAGAACAATCAGCGAGAAGGACCGAGAAGGCGAATGATTCAGGAAAGAACGAGGATGGGTGACGGACGCAACGTCGCTACCGCGGGCGCGTTGCTATTTGGCCTCCTCGCCGTCACAACGGCGAATGCCACCACGCTGCGTGAGGCGGTCTCCGAGACGCTGGCGTCCGATCCGGATGTGCGCTTCGCCTCGGACAACCGACTCTCCGTGGAACAGGAGTTGGAGCAGGCACGTGGCGGCTTCTATCCAAGTCTGGATCTGGACCTTGGCTACGGCTGGGAACAGACCAACAACCCAGCAACCCGCGCACGCGGCAGAAGCGACGTGGAGTTGCAGCGCGGCGAAGCGGGCCTATTTTTTCGGCAAATGTTGTTCGACGGTTTCGAAACCCGAAACGAGGTGGACCGACAGGTCGCGCGTCTCGCGTCTCGCGCACACACCGTGTTCGGTGAATCGGAGCGGCGGGCGTTGGATGCAGTGGAAGCCTATCTGGCCGTATCGCGCAATCGGGCGCTGCTTGATCTGGCGAATGCCAATCTTGCGTCCCACGAGCGGACCTACGAGCAAATCAAGCTACGATCCGATGCTGGACGAGGCAGTCGTGCCGACTTGGATACCGCCGATGGTCGGCTTGCCCTGGCGCGCGCCAACCAAATTGCGGCCGAAGCCAATCTCGCAGATGCCATGACCAACTACCTCCGGGTCGTGGGCTCGCCACCGGGCGTGCTGGAAGAGGTGGTCGCACCACTCGCATTGATGCCAGCGTCACTCGATGAGGCCGTCGAGCAGGCGGTTGCGAACCACCCCACGTTGAAGGCCGCTGAGTCGGACGTCGAGGCGGCACGGGAACAGCACGAAGTTTCCCGCGCCGTCTTACTGCCCCGAATCGACTTCGAGATGTCCGCGCGCAGCGACAACCATCTGGACGGCGTTTCGGGTTACGATGAAAGTTTGAATGCAATGTTTCGGCTTCGCTACAACTTGTTCTCCGGCGGCGCCGACGAAGCGCGACGGCGCCAAACGGCGCACCAGATCGATGAGGCATTGGACGTTCACGAGCGAACATTGAGGCAGGTTATCGAGAGCATTCGATTGTCATGGAATGCACTCGATGCGAGTCAGAACCGATTGACTTACCTCGAGCAGCACAGGATTTCTGCAGATTCCGCTCTCGGCGCCTACCAGAAGCAATTCAACATTGGCCAACGCAGCCTATTGGACCTTCTAGATCAGGAAAACGAGGTGTTCGAGGCGGGCACGGCGCACTTGACTGGCGAATACGATGTCCAATTCTCCACCTTTCGTGTGTTGGCTGGAATTGCCCGACTGCTCGATTCCTTGGACATTCCCCGTCCAGTCACCGCGCAGCCGCCCGCTTACCAGTGATTGGAATCGGCTCGTCGCTAATGGCGCACGCCGCAGTGGCTCGCCGCCGTCGCAACGAGCCCGGATGTTGGGTGGGGTCGCACCGACCACCGGTAGCCTTGACACACTCGTAGCGCTGCTGTCAGGCCAGATTTCGACCAGGTGGATCGGAGTGCTCTTGACGCAAGGATACTGAGCCGCACCGAAATCACGGTTATGCTGCGCCGTCGGACGCTGGAATCACGCGAGAAGCGTTTTGAGCACCATTTCGCCACAAGAGATTCGAGCCCAGTTCCAACGAGCCTTGTTGGTAGCGCTCAGAGACGGGGATTCGGTACATGGCTTTCCGCGCCTCGAAGCCTGCTGCAGAGAGTTGGTCGACGCAGCGCCGACGTCGATGGAAGAAAACATTTGGAAAGCCGCCGCGACCCTATGTTCGGATCTTGCCGCAAACACGAAGCTGCGATCCCGTGACAGGCTGTTCCTATTCCGGGATCTGAACCGGCTGCTCGGACCCGACCAGACCGAGCCCGATGTGCTCGACAAATTGGAAAAGCGCCTGGCCGCCGCAATCACGATCGAAGGCGAGAGCGGATCGGCAAAGCCGCCGGCCGGCTTTCGTGAGGTATTCAATACACTTTCGTCCCATTCGGTCTGGGACGATACATCATGCAGCGAGACCGGCGAGCCATCGGTGACGGAGTCAGGCCCCGGCCCTCAAACGACTGTCAGCGACGCCCCGAACGAGTTTCTCGACGAGGGTGAGCATGAAGAACTTGCCGAACCGGCGTTTGGACCGGCGCCCGACGTCCCGCTCTCGTATCTCGTTCCCCGATTCGCCAGGGTCCTGCGGTTCGGGTGTCAGGTGCTGCAACGGTCCTGCGATTTGGAAGTTCAAGGCGATCCCATATTCAATCAAAATCTGTTGAAGAGTTTGATCGAACCAATTGAAATCATTATTCGAAACTTACTGTTTTACGGGGTTGTGTCTGACGCGCCGAACGCTGCAAAAATGACCATTCGGATGGTCGAGCAGACCGAACACCGGCAACTCGTTATCGAGACCGACACCGTGGGCCCGGATTTGGCACGCATGGCCGTCGGTGTGTTGAGCCGCAGGTCGTCAAATGAAACGGAGTCCGGATTGGATCTCTTGTTTCACGACGAGTACTCATCCGCGCACCATTCCTCCCGTCTGCAAGGCTACGGGTACGGTTTGGCAGATGCGCGCCGGATGGTGCGGGATTTGGGTGGAAGTCTTAGGATCGAGCTACCGGCGGAAGCCGGATTGCGGTTCTTGATCGAGCTTCCGTGACGGACGGAACGCCACTGCTCGCTCATGGGCGTGGCATTGGGTACCTGGAACACTGCTGCACAGGGAAATGCTGTCCAATCAGGTCAAACGATTTCGTCTCTGGCGTCCGGCCATCTGGCGTTGTACTGCGCTCATATTCGGTTCGGGCGGCGTGGCCTTTGTCATCGGCGACGCGGTCAAGGGCGGCCTGTACGGCGAATATCCCTCCTTGGATCGCAACAAGCTGGACGAGGGCGACCTGCAGTGGAACAACGACTTCCGTTGCACCTATGCGACGCTTCTCGAACAGTGGCTGGGTCTGGAGTCGGGGCCCATTGTCAATGGCCAGTTCGAGCAGTTTGCGTGTATCAAAAAGATGTAATTGTCCACACAGGATCAACGGAGAGACGGAGCATACGCACTGCACAGGCGCGTATA
>JBFGYN010000130.1:0-9565 GCA_041587415.1 Candidatus Competibacterales bacterium
AGTCGACCAAGCCGACCGGAGCTCTTGCGCTTTGGCCCAGCCGACGCGGCGAGTCGGTCGTGGCGCCATTCCAGGACGCAGGGAATTTCCACAATCCTAAAACCAAACACTTGCGCCTTCTGGGCGACTTCAAGATGAAATTCTTTCTCGTCCTCGTCGATAGGTAGACTGAGAAAACGCTCGCGACGATATGCGCGCGTCATTCCGGTATACATGGTCATGGCGCGGCTTTGACCCAGGCGAATGATTCGGTTTCCAAGCCGCGACAGCAGCACGCGAGCCAAGGGCACATTGCGGTAACCGCCGCCCGGAAGATTCGGTGAAGCAACAATCATATCTGCGGCCGGATTCGCCTCAAACGCGGCAATCAGCCGATGAACGATGTCATCGCCCCACGAAAGGTCGATTTCTGTCGTAACCACCACGTCTGCGCCCGTATTTGCAATGCCAAAACGTAGCGCATAGCCGCGACCGCGATTCCGCTCATAGCCCAAGACCCGGATCCGCGGATCGCCACCCGCCGCTGCCTTCGCCAGCTCTAAGCTCGCGTCTTTCGAACCGTCATTGACGACGATGAGCTCCCAGTCGTGCTCGAGGCTCGCCAGCGCGTCCAGCAAGCGTCGTATAGCGTTTCCAATGATCGCCTCTTCATTGTAGAAAGGACAAACGACCGCCACTTTCATCGAGCCGTCCACGTAAAAGACCGAGTAAACTTGCCATCTTCCGCCTGTTGGTCCGCATCCAACTCGTCGGGCTGAAAATAGCGAGCAGAGCCCATGTGAATGCTGGAGAACTTGGGGTCGCGCCAAAGATATTTCAACGCGTGCTTCTCGTTGCCATCGATATGGTCCGAGATCGTGACCGAATCGGCTTCAAATCGAAGATAACGCTCAAGGACGAGATCAATGGTCCGTCGCCGTCGAACCAGTACCAGCGCGAGCAAACCTTTGAGCTTTCGCGCCACCATCTTTTGACGCCCAACGGTTTGCGTGAAGCACCGAAATGCCAAGAAGAGCCACGGCGACATCAAGGTCTGATTAATTCGGGTGAACGGTGTACGCACGCTTGCCGAGTTGGCATCAGCGGTTGCAGCATTCTCCTTGCTGAAACTCTGGCTGCTAACGCAGCTGCCGCCCCGCAGTTCCGCCCAGTACCCACAATCACTGTAAGCGAGCTTGTTCGAACGCTTGTCAAAGACCTTCAAAACACCACCTTTTGATGGTGCGAAGATGGCATAGTAACTTTTTGTGCTATGAACCAGTAGTCCCGCGTCCGGAAAATTCCAATGCCCACACCCCTCGAACGGCAGCGCGTCATAGCCGACAATGGGTGCCTTAGCTGCGGAATGTGCGAAAAGATAGTTGTTGAGCATTGGGCAGAAGTTGTATGCGTCCATCATCGTTAGCCCGACATTGACCTGCTTAGCCAATGCGCCACGAAGATGGATAGCGATCGCCCGCGCCTTAGGCATCTGAGGCGCCAGGATTTCGAAGCCGGCAGGAAAGTAAAACGTGGTGTTGCGGCTCGCATACTCGCCACCAATCGTGCCGTTCGGATGAACAAAATAAGCGAGAAACTCAACCGAGCGTTCCAGGCTGGCGAGTAGGCGCTCGTCGCCGGTACGTCGCCATATGTTCGCGAGGTAGAAAGTAGCATGGGTCTGGTATCCGATATCAGCGCCGCCGTACTCCTCATACCAACCTTCCGTAGATTGTCGATTAACGATACGGGACAGGAAATGCTGGGCACGTTCCTGGTAACTCGGGCGGCCGGTGATCTCTGAAATGACAACGAGCGCCGCCGCGGCAGCGGCCAAATGATTGGACAGAACACCGTGGTATTCATCATTGATGCAAAGCCAGTCACCGGCAGCCAGAAAGGTGTGCACAATTGATTTTCGCAGCGTAGCTGGAAGCCTCCGTCCGAGCTCCAGCAAAGCCTCACCAATATAGAAACTGGTAAAGGCCGTGGCCGCGAGGCTTCGCTCGTATGGGTAGGCTTCGTCGAACGACCCGTCGCCGTGCTGCATTCGCTGCCAGTATCGGAGTCCTGCGACAAGCCAAGCCATGACCTTTGGGTGTGCGTAATACGGGTTTCGTTCGAAGTCGTTGCTGTACATCCAGGCGAGGGCGTAGAGCCCCTCTTGGAAGCGGGCTCCCGCGAAGTCGGTGAACTTCCACGCCCAGTACGTCCTGTCGAAGCCACCGTAGGTGCGGGAAGGTTGCTCGCGATCCATGCGCGACAGCAACCTAGGCATTGCGACTTGCGCAAGGTCGAGATATGGACTTTTCTGCTGGGTTGACAACGACGGCTGCTCACGCGCTCGATACGAGAACGATTCCCAGAACTAGAACGCCCATGCCAACGATCCGCGTGATGGGAGGTGTCTCGCCGAGCACGACCACCGCCATCAGCGCAGTCGCGATAAGGCTGATACCCATCGCGACCGGAACCATTTGCGTTACGTCTGTGCGCATCAGCCCCCAGGCGAAGACCGCGGCGGCGATACCGTAGAACATCAGACCAATCCAGAGGCGGATATTGGTCAAAACGACGACAGCCTGTCGGCAAAGCCCTCCTTCGACTGTTGATGCAGGCGCGACGGCCGTTTTCAAGAAATAGACCGCCGCGGTGCTTGCCAATGCCATCCCCACGCCGGTCAAGATGAGCCGTAACACGCTGCCCGCCGTCATCGCTTGCGCTCCACGTCGATAATCCTACTTAGCCAGCGGCCGGTTTCACGCGACCGGCACAGCACTTCCAGTTCGCAGCAACTGCGCAATCGCGCACGCTGCGCAAATCGTCGCCACAACGCTTGGGAACGGGAAGGCTGCGACTCCGCTGCGCACGGCCGTAACGAACGCGAACCATTCCTGGCACTGCATTCTCTGCCTGCAGACATCAGGCCTGTCACAATCGTTTGCCATTTCCCAGAACAACCAGACTTTGCAAGTTCTCAATAACGCCCACCTTTCCTCCGCCGAACGTCTTGCGGAGTAATTCGGCAGGCACCGGCTCGCGGTTGTGCTCATACATAATCGTCTCAATCGAGCCGTTAGAAAAGGCAATCTGAAAGATAACCTTGTTCGACGTACGCCGGCGAGCTCCAACCACTCCCCGCCCGCGCATGAAAACTGACCCAAACAGTCGCGCCACAAAATGCATCGTGGCGCAAAAACGACAGCTCTCGCTAGTAATTCGTCCGCCGCCGTATCCAACGTCCCGTTGTTAGCGCGACCCTACTGAGAACCTCAGCGCCGAGAACGTCGAGCGCCTCCACGCCCTGCGCGAAGTGGTGGAGCCGCTGTTTCGTGTAACGAGCACGACCACCGACTCGGAAACGCCCCCGCTCGTCAACCAGAAGTAATCAAGGTGCTCTCTTGCGCAGCAGCGCTCACGATGCTGATCGGCCAACAGCGCACCCACTTCTTCCGCCAGGCCCTTGGCAGCGCTGAGGCTAGACTCAAAGGGGAACTGTGGGAAGCTAACTTCACGACCATCGCAACCGACCTGTTCCTGATGCATACGAATCCACCGAACGAGACCGACTCGCTGCGAAATACTTCGTGTCGAATGCTACTGCATGAAGCGCCGGATCCGAATGTCAGCCGCCTGAGCTTTTTGCTGGCGGTGGAAGCTGGGGTATACCGCCACGGCCATCGCATGCAGCTCTGCTTGGTCTGCCCACAACCAGTTCATACACTCCAAAAGACCTCGTTAGGTAAACGCTCAGATCGATGAATACATTGGGGTTAAGCGCTCACGCGTCGCCTGAGTACCACTTGTTGACGAATTATTGCGAAACAACAAGAAATGAGCGCCGTCATGCACGCCGTTGTTGAGGGCGTGCTGCCGCGACGCGACAAGGAGCGCGCACAGCGGCCACACGAATGCGCTATCGGTCCAGGCCCACAGCCAGAAGGCAATTGCGATAACGGCCCATATCAATATTGTGTCGCGAACCATCACTCCGTGACGAATCGCGTAATAGCGCCGCACCTCCTGCGGAGAGATGATCTCTCGCCAAGCAGGTTTCTCCAGCTCGTCCTGTCCGTTCGTCTGGCTCATGCAATTGAGACGCAGGCACCGCTTCGAAGGGCCTGCTGAATGGCAAAGGTCGTCCGGGTAGTGGATACGAGGCTCGAAAAAGGTATCGGTGGCTCGCCGCTCCTGATGCCCTCTATGAAGGCCGACATTTCCTGGCTGTGGCCCTTCTCTGCCTGCAACCAGCAGCGTCGCCTGAGCCGCGTTCCATTACCTTGCACATCGAGGCTGCGCCAGTTGTCGATCACCGCCACGAATCCCCCACCGAACGCCTCCAGACGCTCTTTCGGAAAGTCCGGATCACCGTTCGAGACGTACGTGATGGTACCGACCGAACCGTCGGCGAAAGCGACCTGAATGACAACGTTGTCAGGATCGCTCGGCGAGTTCGAGTCGGTTACCGCCAACGCCTGCACGCTCAAGGGCTCCGAGGCACAACAGTATTGCATCACGTCGATAAAATGACAGACCTCTCCAATGATCCGTCCACCGCCGTACTCCAGATCCTGATGCCAATGTGAGCGCGGGACAGGCCCGGCATTGATGCGGTACTGCATGACAAGCCGTTGCCCGGAAAGGCGCTCACGAAGCTGAACCGACAACGGAGAAAAGCGCCGGTTGAATCCAACCAGTAGTCCTGCATTTCCTGTGCGATGTGCATCGATGACGTCTTCGAGCTCACTCTCGTTCATCGCGAGCGGCTTCTCGACGAAACAGTGTTTGCCCGCACGTAGCGCCGCGGCAACGATCGCGGCGTGGCTGTCGTGACGAGTGGCGACCACAACGGCGTCGATCGATGCGTCATTCAGAACGTCATGATAGTCTGAAGTGCAGCTTTCCGCGCGATACTTTCGCGCGACATTCAGCGATGTGAGGCCACTTTCGGTTGCAATCGATTTGAACCGGACACCCGCTATGGCCTTCAGCGCCGGCAGCAGGATACCCTGCGCGAACTGCCCGGCCCCGATTACACCAATCGATATCTCCCCTGCTCCCAGTGGTTTGGGGCTGCTAGCGACGGGAACAGAGCTTCCATGCTCGGCCGCGTTTTCGTAGTCGATGACGATCCCGACGTACGGTTCCTTTCTTTCGCCGCTCAACAGCGTGTACGCCTCGTCAGCGCGTTCGATGGAATAGCGATGCGTGATCAACGGCCTGAGTTGGATGCTGCCACGCTCGACCAGCGCCAGGAAGGCTTCCATGTTGCGGTTCTCGGTCCAGCGCACGTAACCGATTGGATAATCTTGACCCTTCTCCTCATAGTCGGGGTCATATCTACCCGGGCCGTAAGACCGCGACTGGCGCAGATCGATCTCCTTTTCGTAGTATGCACGGCGAGGAACGCTATGGCCCACGTCGCCGATCGCAACGACTCGTGCTCGGTCGCGGGCGACCTCGGCGGCCGTCTCGATCGGTTCACTCGACTTGGTGCTTGCCGCGATCAGCACGGCATCCGCACCACGGCTCGCCGTGAAGCTCATTACTTCGGCGTGCAGCGCGCTTCCTGCATTGGATGACGCCGCGTCAGCACCCAGCCTAAGGGACAGCTCCACCTTGCCAGGGTCCGGATCGACACAGAACACGCGACAGCCTGACGCATGAACAATCTGCGCGGCGATCTGACCCACCAGGCCCATGCCGATCACGACGACGGATTCACCGAGCGTCAGGGCGGCCTGTCGGACACCGTGCATCGCGATCGCCCCGACCGTCACAAATGATGCGTCTTCAAAGCCCACTGCCTCGGGAACCGGCACAACGAGATTGCGTGGCACGTAGACGAGCTCGGCATGGTTCGCATAGCCAAGTCCAGCACACGCGACTCGTTGCCCCGTCGACAGATCGGCTACCCTGGACCCCACCGCGGTGACCACGCCCGCACACGAGTATCCCAAAGGGAGTGGAGTGCTCACCAGATTCATCACGATTCGTGCGGTCGCAAGCAGTCCCTCCTGGCCGGCCTTGTTCAACACCTTCTTCACCAGGTCAGGCCGCGCCCGGGCCTTCTGAAGCGGGTTCATCTTCGCCAGCTCGATGATCGCCTTTTCGGTGCCCGCGGAAACGAGCGACGCCACGTTTGCGACGAGCACACCTCCCGGCTTCAAGGAAGGCGGCGGCACGTCCTCGATGGCCAGCTCTCCGGTCTTGAAATTCTGCAGGACCGCTTTCATCAGCCAGCCAGCCCCTTCTGCGCAACGAGGATCTGAAGCGATGGACGTCTGAGGACACTCTGTAGCGCGAACAGGCCTCCCACCGCAACTTTCAAACGCCGGCCATGACCAAACTCGTCCAGGGGAAATTCCCGATTCTCGTGCATTACGGGCGTCATCGATTGCGCCTGCACCATTGTACGCAGGCCGCGATTGGAGAAGTAATACTCATGATATGAGACGTACAGCTTCTCGAGTAACGGCATGCTTCCGAACATCCGAAACAGAGTCTCCCCGACTTTGTAGATCAAGGCACCGGCATTCGGGGTTGCCAGGTAGAGCCTTCCCTGCGGCTTGAGAATCGTTGCAACGCTCTGCAGCACCAACAAAGGGTCCGCAACATGCTCGAGCACATCATTGAGAACGACCAGGTCATACTTGCTTTCGACCCGAAGCGTGGCAATGTCACCGCAGGTAACGCCCAGACCCTTGTCGCGAGCGACCGCGACGGATTTTGGTGCTACCTTCGACGCCGGCCACCCGGAGCTCGTAACGAGACGCGGCGTATTCGAGAAACACCCCGGTATCACATCCGACGTCGAACACGGCTGCACCGTTTGGCGGCTCTCCACCGAATCCGTCGCGAAGGATAGCATCGAACCGCGACGCCCGTAGATCGTCCTCCACCCGGCGACGCGCCTCGAAGTACGGATGGTCGAAATACTCCGGATCCGCGTGAACGAGCCGAAGCGCGCTGGCGCTGCGAGGCGGAACGACGCGGATGGAATCGCACGCCGAGCAACGCCACAGCGAACCGAATGAAGTCACGCAGACCACGCGGCCACGTCCAGATGCACAGCAGATGCATTCGATGCCCGTGTTCACATTGCCCACCCGGACTCGCAGTCAATGTAGATGCGATACCAGATTTCAAGCATCACCAGTGCGAACAGCTGCTTTCCGTACAGGAATCCCACACGGCTCGACGAGGCGCGCAGCTGGTGAATCGATTCCCAGCGAAACAATCCTCGTCGCCGAACTGACTCCTCTGACAGGAGTTCCTCGACCATTCCACGTAGCGGCTCGGTGTTCAGATACTGATCTATCGGGATATAGAACGGCACCTTGCGACTGCGCGCCACGCGTGCCACGCGGCTTCGCGAAAGATAATGTCGGAGCAATCGCTTGTTGCGAAACATCGACTGCTTGTATTGCGCGGGGAAGGACGAAACGAGCTCTACCAGCTTATGGTCCATGAATGGCACTCGCCCCTCCAGCGAATGTGCCATGGTCATCTTGTCGAGCTTGCAGAGTATGTCGTCTGGAAGCCAGTGTTCGAACTGGAGATTCAGCATCGCGTTGAAATCCAATACTGCGCGTTCGCATCGGGACTCGTCCTTTTCCGAAAGCATCGCCTGGAACTCGTCGCTGTAGAGGTTTCGCTTGTCGCTTTCGGAGAAGAGCGAGATCATGAATCGATACTGACTCTCGGTCGAGTTGCTGCGCAGGACGCCCAGGAACTCTATCAGACGCCGCTTGCCGGTCTCACCCAGAGCTCCAGGGTAGTCGAACAGCAGATTGAGGGCGCTCGCCGGGGCACGTTTGACAAGCGGCAGCACAATGCGGTCCTGCAGAATCGTTGGGAGCCAGCGCGAGTACATCGAGGCCCAGCGCAAGACCCTGTGCATGAAATAGCCGCCGAGAATCTCGTCCGCTCCCTCGCCACTCTGAACCACCGTAACCGACGCTGAAGCGAGGCGCGAAAGCAAGTACATCGGGAGCACGATGCCATCACCGATCGGCTCGTCCAGATGCCAGACGATCTTCGGAAGAAGCGCTGTATCCGATGCCGAGCATACAATTTCCCGATGCTCGCAGCCCAGCTGCTCGGCGGTCACGGCGGCGGCGGCCAGCTCGTCGCCTGGCCAGTCGAATCCAACGCTGTATGTTCTGAGTGGGTGTTCGAACTGGCGGGTCAAGGAGGCCACGATCGCCGAGGAATCCACGCCGCCTGAAAGAAACGCCCCTACCGGCCGTTCGCTGATCATGCGAATCCGGGTGGCTTCTTCGAAGCACGCGTCAAACGCAGCCTGCGCGTCCTTTTCGCTGCCTTGCCAGGTGGAAACCCGGTTCACGTCCCAGTAGCGATGCAGATTGCAGGTACCCGACCGCCACTCCAGATAATGCCCCGGGGGCAGCTTTCTGACTTCGAGAAACAGGCTGTCGGGACCCGGGGCGTAGCGGAGCGTCAGATAGTCGTCCACGACAGACGGATTGACCTTGCGTTCGACAATCGGGTGTTCGAGAAGAGATTTGATCTCTGATGCGAATACGAACTGTCGACCGGCCTCGGTATAGTAGAGAGGCTTGATGCCAAGTCTGTCCCGGGCGACGAAGAGTGAGCCGTCTTCCGTGTCCAGAACGGCAAAGGCAAACATTCCGCGCAGGAGCTCGAGGCATGCCGGACCATGCAGGCGGTAAGCGTGAAGGATTGTTTCGGTGTCGGATTTGGTTTGGAAGTTCGCGCCCTCTTGTTCCAGCTGCTGTCGCAGCTCTCGATAATTGTAGATCTCCCCGTTGAACACGATGGCGTGACGGCCGTCGGCACTGACAATCGGCTGATGTCCGTGCGCGATGTCGATGATGGACAATCTTCGGATTCCGATACCCACAGAATCGCGGACAAGTGATCCGTGGTCGTCGGGCCCACGATGGAACAGCCGTTCCAGCATGCGCTCCAGCACGGCCTGGCGATCGCCATTGAAGCCTGCAAAGCCGGCTATTCCACACATTGTTCAGATCATCCCGGGCGCCAAGGGCGCCATTCCTGTCGCTCGAATGCCACTTTCGATGGAGGAAGCCGACGAGTTACCGAAATCGATAGAACGAATACAAGACCACGCGCCCGGCACCCGTTCTTTCGGTTTCGCTCCGAATCACTATCGGCTCGTGTTTTCGGGTTTGCCTCACGTGGACGGCTTGCGTAGTTTGATGGGCAGGGCGATGAGAGTTTAGAGATGCACCGATATCTCATCAGTCCACGAGGATTCGTGGCCGGCGGGATCTTAACCCTGGCGGGTGTGCTTTTTCTCGCCTATTTTTTGGCGTCATTTGGCAGCGAGGTCGAACTCGAGCTCACCACCGAGGACATCGCTCCAGAATCCGGCTTTGCGTACATCGTCCAGCCGGATTTCCTCCGCAAGAACCTCCCGTTCGGGTTCTCGATACACTCGGATTCAAACTCCGACCAGACTGCCTCGACGCTGATCCTGCGTGAGAATGGCCACGCGCTGGGCCCTGCACACAGCTTGCACACGGACATTCGCGAGAGAGGCGAGGGCGCCTTCTCGCATTGGGAGGACAGCATAAGG
>JBFGYN010000131.1:0-9543 GCA_041587415.1 Candidatus Competibacterales bacterium
AATCGGTTAGTCCACCATGAACAGGGAACTGACCGATTCTTCCAGGTGTATGCGCCGCATCGATTCAGCCAGGATTCCAGCCACGCTCACCGCCCGGACCCGGGCGCACTCGGCGGCCTGGCCGCGAAGCGGTATGGTGTCGCAGACAACCAGCTCGTCCAGTGTGGACTGCTCGATGTTCCCCACGGCGTTGCCCGACAATACCGGGTGGGTGGCGTAGGCGACCACTCGCGCGGCTCCCTTTTCCTTCAATGCCGCGGCCGCCTGACACAATGTCCCAGCGGTGTCGACCATGTCGTCGACGATGATGCAAATGCGGTCCCTCACGTCGCCAATGATGTTCATGACCTGGGCTTCATTGGGCCTGGGCCGGCGTTTGTCGATGATGGCCAAGTCGGCGTCGTTGAGCAGCTTGGCCAGTGCACGAGCACGCACGACCCCGCCCACATCCGGGGAAACCACCACCAAGTCGGCGTAATCCAGCTTCCAAATGTCCCCGATCATGATTGGGGTGGCGTAGATGTTGTCCACGGGCAAATCGAAAAATCCCTGGATTTGGTCCGAATGCAGATCGATGGTAAGTACGCGGTCCACCCCGACACTCTCGATCATGTTTGCGACGACCTTCGCGGAAATCGGGACGCGGGCCGAGCGGGGCCGGCGATCCTGGCGCGAGTACCCAAAATATGGAATCACAGCAGTAACCCGAAGCGAGGAGGAGCGCCTCAGGGCGTCGACCATGACGAGTAGCTCCATTAGATTGTCGTTCGGTGGCCCGCAGGTGGGTTGAACAACGAAAACGTCCTTTCCCCGGACGTTTTCTTCCAACTCGACCATCACCTCGCCATCGCTGAAACGACCCACCAGAGCCTTGCCGAGCGGAAGCCCAAGGTGTCCGGCTACGTCGTTCGCGAGTTCCGGGTGTGCATTGCCCGCGAACACCATCATGTTTCCGTTAGGCACGGATCTGGGTCCTCTCGATCTGATTCAGCTGGTATTGGCTGGGGCGGTAGGATTCGAACCTACGCATGCCGGAGTCAAAGTCCGGTGCCTTAACCACTTGGCTACGCCCCATCTGAATCGACTCCGTCAAGTCGCCGGTGAGCGTCGACGCGATCGAGCAGTGGCGACCGGTTCAGACCTTGGGTCACAAATCCGGTCCAATTCGTCGCGGACAAGTCCTCATGAGCCTGGCGCGCCTGCGCTTCCTCTGGAAACGCCACGAACACGCAGCCTCCGGTGCCGGTCAAACGTGCCCGACCGAACCGACTGAGCCAGTGCGCCACCGCCGCCACCTGGGGATAACGCCGGTAAACCACGGGCTCGCAGTCGTTCCCGCCCCCACTCGCGACAAAGTCGGCTATTGTGATTTCGGGGGTATCACGTGTCAATGTGAAGTCTTGGAAGATGTCCTTCGTGGAGACGTGTACGTCGGGCACGACAACGAGAAACCACGATGCGTCGCATTCGACAATCGTCAGCCGCTCGCCAACCCCTTCGGCCCAGGCGGCATGACCTCGCACGAAGACGGGCACATCGGCACCAAGTCCAAGCCCCAGTTGCGCAAGGGCATCAGTGTCCAGGCGCGTTTTCCACAATTCATTGAGTGCAACGAGCGTCGTAGCCGCGTCCGAGCTGCCACCGCCCACGCCACCACCAACGGGCAAGCGCTTGTCCAAGGATATTTCCACGCCACGCCGACACCCCGTTGCCTGCTGAAGCGCCTTCGCAGCGCGAATTGTCAGGTCGACCTCAGGTGGAATCTCGGGGATGGGATCGACCCGCACGATTTGTTCTGCATCCTGGATCCGAAAACGAAGCACATCGCATACGCTGATGAACTGAAAAATTGTTTGCAGCAAATGATAGCCGTCGGATCGTTGGCCAACGATGTGCAGAAATCGATTGAGTTTGCCCGGGGCTGGCCATCCTTCGCCGGGCGCGCCGCCAATCGAGCGTGGTCGGGAATCTGTATCGAGCACCGTTCTCAGACGCTGGACGACCACTCGTCGATCACCAATCGAACGAAGATCTCGCCATTGTCCAGGCGGATGCGCCGCGGGAGATCGATGCCGTCTCCTTCGCCATAGGCGGAAAATTCAATACTCCAGCCCGCCTGCTCCAGGCGGGCAAGCCGGCCCAGTTCATCGAGAGCAAGACTGGATTCGGGCACTTCCGGTGCGGGTATACCGCGCACCCAGTATCGAAGACCGCTGACCGGTAACATCCAGCCCAATTCCTGGAACAGGAGCGCTTCCGGGCTTCTGGCGGACACCTGCTCTCCTTCCCGAGAGGTCGCGGTGACCCCTTCCGAATCGCCATTGAGGCGCAACCGGCCCTGGCCGAGTGGCCCGTAGACATCGAGTAGGTACGCGTCTTGGCGCTGCCCCCAACGGACATTCGCGCTCCAAGCCTCTTGATCGATACGCACGGCGACTCTGCCGGTGAGATGCCACCGATTAATCTCGAGCAAAGCCTGGCGACGCAGCTCCCACCCACCATCTATCTCATCCATGAGAACCAGCTTCGGCGATGTGGTGCAAGCGGCAATACTGAGTGCAAACAGCACCGTACCGCTCCAAAGCAGCCGCCGCGCGGCCACAGGGATCCGCCTGGCGCTCAGCACTTTGACCGAGGCCGTGCCGAGGGGCCGTGGTTTGGGCGCTGCGGCCCTAGATACCGAATCGCTCCATGGTCCTTCGAACCACGGGAGCTTCCTTCACGCGACGCAATCCATCTTCCCATATGGCTATGGCTCGTTCCCGGTCGCCGTTCACCCAGAGCACTTCGCCGAGATGGGCTGCGATCTCTTGATCGGGATTCATACGATACGCCCGCTCCAGGAAAGACAGAGCATCCGTGTAGCGGCCAAGACGATAAAGGACCCATCCCATGCTATCGATAATGGCGGCATCGTCCGGTGACAGTTCCAATGCTCGCTCAATGTATCCCAAGGCCTCCTGATACCGGTCGGTACGGTCGGCCAGACTGTAGCCGAGCGCGTTTAGAGCGTGCGCATTGTCCGGTTCCTCCGCGAGAATCGTCTGCAGGTCACGCTCGAGCAGATCGAGCCGATCCAAACGCTCCGCGGTGAGGGCTCTGGCGTAGAGTAAATCGTGATCGCCTGGGTAGGCTCGGAGCGCTTCATTCAGGACCTCCATCGCCTCCGATACGTTGCCGCTCTCCCTCATGGCATCGGATTCGGACAGATATAGCCGCAATTCGATGCTCTTGTTGTCGCGGCGCACGGTTTGGAAAATTTCACGAGCCGCCTCGAGCTGACCCATGCGCGCGAGCACGTAACCCGTTCGCACCTGCGCGTCCAGGGCCTGATCTCCCCCTTCGACCTGGGCAAACCATTTCAACGCTTCCGAGTACTCGTGACGCAGCTCCGCGACGTAGCCAATTTCGAAGAATAATTCCGGTTTCTCGCCACCGGCCTGTAGAGATGCGCGGAGATATCGATCGGCATTGTCGAGATCAAGCATCTCGCGGGACAACACGCCGACAGTGTAGAGCAGCTCCGAATTGCCTGGATCCCCATCAGCCAGAATTGCCACTTGCTCGCGCGCCCGATCATGGTCGTGGCGCGCTACCAGCAATCTGGCATAGCCGAGGCGAAGAATCTCATGATCCGGTAGTCGCTCCACCGCTTCGGCAAGCTCGCGGGTAGCCTGCTCCGCCTCGCCGCGTTCCTCGAGAACTCTCACTTTCAGCAGCCATGCCTGGGTCCAATCGCCGTCCACAGCCAACGCGGCTTCCGCCCCTTCCAGCGCGGCATCCAAATCCTCGAGCTGCAGAGCGGTCACACCGAATGCATGGTGCACGAAGGCGACGTCCGGACTTTGCTTCCGCATCCGCAGGAGGACTTGAATGACGGTCTGTTTATCATCGGCGCGCTGCAGAACGGCCGCCACCTCAGTGGTGTTCGCAGCACCATCCGGCCCATCACCGAGCCATTCCGTGAGCAAATCAGCCGCTTCGCCGACTTGACCGGCCTGAATGAGGACCAGGCCCAGGATCCGGCGCGCCTCGCGATTATCGGGTGCGAGCGCGACCCACCGCCGCGCGGCGGGGACAATGGCGTCGTACTCTTTCGAAAACAACCCGATTTGCACGGCGCGCTCCGCCAATGCAGGATCGTCGAGATCCTCGGCGAGGGCGACGTACTGGGCGAGCGCCACATCCAGTTGGCCGCGCCGGCCGGCGAACTCGCCGACCAGAACACGGTAGATGCGCGCCGCCTCTTCGTCTCCCGGTACATTCGCCGCAATGCTCCTGCCCAGCGGTCCCTTGACGAGATCACTCCCTGCTGCCGCGCAGCCGCTGGTAGCGAAGACCAGCAGCGCAATCATTACTAGAAATCTGGGCATGTTGCCTCTCTACGCGGTGCGCCGGGCACCCGTGCGGATGTTTGCACTCAATATACCGGAGATCTGCCCAGCGATGCACCGATTTGACTTGACTGCAACGCCACGGTTCCGGTCCGAACGCAAAATTCGTGCAGTTTCCGAGCCGACAGCAGCCCCGAAGTCGCATCATGGTGCATCCTTCGACGGGATCCGGGGTGAGCAGGGGGTCAAGGCCGTTTCAAGTGTGCGCTCGGGCTGGAACGCAGCGCCGCGGCCAAATTGTCGGGGCAGCTGCCGTTGCCGCTCCAGGGTTCTCTCGGACTCTCGGATTAGCACATATGGCTCAATCGGTTAGACTGCATTTCCAGCGGCCTGACCAACCATGCTGCCAAGGTTGTCGAATGAGACGAGTCGCTCCCTTGTCTTGAGCTGGCCGTTACCTCAGAATTTTGGGGTTTAGTCACCTGTGATGCCATATGTCCCTGATTGCCCTCGGCGTCAACCACAAAACCGCACCCGTGGGTCTCCGGGAGCGTGTGGCGTTCACGCGGGAGCAACTCCCGGACGCCCTTCACGCCTTGGCAAGGCTCGACGGCGTTCGTGAGGCCGCCATACTGTCGACCTGCAATCGTACGGAAATCTATTGCGGCGCTCAGCAATTTGACCCATCCAATCTGATCCGCTGGCTGGGAACTCAGAATACCGTCGAAGAACGGATTCTTCGCCCCCACCTGTACTGGCATCCAGATCGCGAGGCGGTACGCCACATGATGCGCGTAGCGTCAGGATTAGATTCGATGGTTCTGGGCGAACCGCAAATACTCGGTCAAGTGAAAGACGCCTATCAAGAGGCGAGCGCCGCGGGGACGCTCGGCCAACATCTGGAGCGACTATTCCAACATGCGTTCTCGGTAGCAAAGCAGGTGCGGACCGATACACGCATCGGCGCGAGTCCGGTTTCCGTGGCGTTCGCGGCCGTTAGTCTGGCGCGGCAGATATTCGGTGATTTGAGCCGTCAGAGCGCTCTGCTGTTGGGTGCCGGCGAGGCGATCGAGCTGGTCGCGAGACATCTAACCCAACAGGGCATTGGACACTTGGTGGTCGCTAATCGCACACTTGAACGAGCACACGGTCTCGCAAGCCGCTTTGGAGGGCTCGCCATTACACTGGACGAGATTCCGAAGAATCTGGACGTGGCCGACATCGTGGTGTCCTCCACCGGCAGCTCGGAGCCAATTCTTTTTCGTCCCGAGGTCGAGCGCGCGCTGGAGCGTCGCAAGCATCGGCCGGTGCTCATGGTGGACATTGCGGTTCCTCGAGACATTTCGTCCGACGTTGGGACCCTGCCGGATGTCTACCTTTACACGGTCGACGATTTGGAGGAAATCATCAGCGAGAGCATGCGGTCCCGGCAACATGCAGCGGGCCAGGCCGAAGAGATAATCGACGCACGGACGGACGACTTCATGCTCTGGATGCGCTCGCTCGACGCCGTGCACACCATTTGTGAGATTCGAGGGTGGTCCGACGAGGTGCGCCGGCAGGTACTGTCGACGGCGAAACGCCAGCTCGCGGCGGGCAGACCCATCGACGACGTCCTGGAACAGTTCGGCCAAACGCTCACCCACAAGCTTCTTCACGGCCCCAGCGTCGCCTTGCGCCGGGCGGGCGCGGAAGGGCGCGAAGATCTGCTCAGACTCATCCAGCACATGTTTCGGCCGGGGAGCCGGCAGCGCCGATGAAGGAGTCAATTGAAGCCAAGTTGGAACAGCTTGCCGCCCGACACCAGGAAGTGAGTGCGCTGCTTTCCGAAGCCGACGTAATCGGCGATCAGAATCGATTCCGGCAATTGTCGCAAGAGTACGCACAGCTCGAGCCGGTGTCGGAAACATTCCAGGCTTGGCGATACTCGAGGAAGGAGCTCGAAGAGGCCAAATCCTTGCTCACGGAACCCGACCCGGAAATTCGCGAGCTGGCCGAGGTGGAAATTCAGGCCGCCGCGAGACGCTGCGAGACGCTGGAGCAGGAGCTCCAACTACTCATGTTGCCCGGTGATCCCCGTGATGACAGCAACATATTCCTCGAGATTCGAGCCGGGACCGGAGGCGACGAGGCTGCGATTTTCGCCGGCGATCTCTTCAAGATGTACAGTCGCTACGCGGAAAGTCGCAACTGGACGGTCGAGGTGCTGAGCGAAAATCCGGGCGAGCACGGCGGATACAAGGAAATCATCGCTCGGATTGTCGGAAAAGGCGCGTTTTCGCGCTTGAAGTTCGAGTCCGGGGCGCACCGTGTGCAGCGGGTTCCAGAAACGGAATCCCAAGGTCGGATTCACACCTCTGCGGCAACGGTTGCCGTTTTGGCGGAATCGGAGGCAGACGACGATATCGAGATCAATTCGGCGGAGCTGCGCGTCGACACCTACAGAGCGTCTGGCGCCGGTGGTCAACACGTCAACAAGACTGACTCCGCCATTCGACTCACGCATCTGCCGTCGGGACTCGTGGTCGAATGTCAGGACGAGCGCTCCCAACACAAGAATCGCGCTCGGGCGATGGCGCTGCTCAGAGCCAAGTTGATCGAGCAGGAACGCAGCCGACACGTCGCGGAACAGGCGCTCGAGCGCAGGAATTTGGTGGGCAGCGGAGACCGTTCGGAGCGGATTCGGACCTACAATTTTCCCCAGGGGCGCGTCACGGACCATCGAATCAATCTCACCCTGTACAAGCTGGACGAGATACTGCAAGGCGGTGTCGACCAGATCATCGTGCCCCTGATCCAGGAAGACCAGGCAGACCAGCTCGCCGCCTTGGCCGCGCAATGAAAGTTACCATTGCCATGGCCCTGAGCGAGGGCCAAATTCGGCTTCGCCAGCGCGCCGGCGGGCCGAACCCAGACGCCCAAATTCTGCTTGCCGAGGCACTGGGGCGACCGCGCAGCCACCTGTTCGCCTGGCCGGAGCGCCCGGTCGAAGACGAACAGCTGTCCCGCTATCGGGATCTGATCCAGCGGCGCGCGGACGGGGAGCCGATCGCCTACATTCTCGGGAGGCGGGAATTCTGGTCACTGGATCTGGAAGTCACACCCGCGACGCTGATTCCCAGGCACGAGACCGAACTGCTCGTCGAACTGGCGCTCGGGAAACTACCCGCGAAGGGCGGGGCGCGTGTTCTCGACCTGGGAACGGGCTCGGGCGCAATCGCACTGGCGCTGGCCGCGGAGCGGCCGGGAATTGAGGTGGTGGCGACGGATTCGAGTCAAGACGCTATTGCCGTCGCACAGCGCAATGCGCGGCGGTTGGGATTTTCTGATATCGACTTCAAAGTCGGAGACTGGTTCGGCCCGATTTCCCAGGCGGCCCGCTTCGACCTGATAGTGAGCAACCCCCCCTACGTGGCCGAAGGGGACCCGCACCTGCGCGAGGGTGATTTGCCTTGGGAACCAATGGCCGCGCTCGTGGCCGGTCCCGACGGACTTGGGGCGATTCGCAACATTATTGGAGGGGCGGAACCCCGCTTGATTCGGGGCGGTTATCTAATGCTGGAATGTGGCCACGATCAGGGCAGTGAGGTTGCAGGAGAACTCCGAAAAGCGGGTTTTTGCAGTGTCGGCGTGGCATCGGATTTCGCCGGCCTCGATCGGATTGCAATTGGTCGCGCTCCGACCTAGCCCCAACGGTGCACCAGGACGCTCTGCCTTGGGCCATTACGGCAAGTAAAACAATGAGTGCTGATCCTATTAGCCAGTGACACTCTGTCACCGTGGGCGCTATCCGGTTTGTCGCGTGTTCTGGCCGCCCATCTCGCGCGATCGCCGGGGCTCGCCCGCAGCGCTCAGCGGGCTCTCGGATGAGAGCGCGGTTGCGGTAGTTCCGAATGCGCGCTTGGACCGAAAAGCGCAGCGGTCACCGCAATTTGAGGGAAAGTGCGTGCCAGGGAGGCACGGAGCTATTGCCATATGGCCGGATCGCGTTTCCACCCGCGAGGGCGCAGATGCCAGGCGCCCTGCGACGAGCAATAGCCGCTTCCATGGTCGAGCCGGGCAACGCCGCGGGTGCGCCCTTGTGGGCGACACCCCAATGGGGTGAGCCGGGATCGAGTTTCTAGCGGAAATTCGCAGCCCAGCCCGGCGCGCGTTCCGGCTCAAACCACTGGCCGGATCTCTTCGGGAATGGCTCCGAACCAATCGAAGTCCGCATCACCATAGACCAGAAAATAGGGGTTGAGGATGGACTCTCCCTCATTGCAGGTGAGTGGGCGGTCGCCCAGATCCACCACACGCCCGCCAGCGTTTTCCACCACGGCCTGCGCTGCGGCGGTATCCCACTCGGAGGTCGGCCCGAATCGAGGGTAACAATCGGCCGCACCCTCTGCGACGAGGCACAGCTTCAATGAACTGCCCTGGGGCACCATCTCGTGGGGACCGAGATGTGCCAAGTATCCGGCGAGGTGTGGTCCCGCATGGGATCGGCTGCCGACCACACGCAGCGGATCCTGGCGCGGAACGGCCACGTGAATCGCTTTCGGTTCGGCGCCAGCCTCTTCCCGATACGCACCCAGCCCCAGCGCCCCGCTGTAGGTGATGCCTGTGGCGGGAACGTGGACCACGCCCAACGCTGGGCGATTGCCCTCCACCAATGCGATATTGACGGTGAACTCGCCATTGCGCTTGATGAACTCTTTGGTGCCGTCCAGTGGATCGACCAGCCAAAATCGCTGCCAAGCCATGCGCTCGGAGACGGGAACTTCCGACGCTGACTCTTCGGAGAGCACTGGAATTTCCGGGGTAAGCGCTTGCAGTTTCTCGACAATCAGTCGATGGGACGCGAGATCGGCCTCCGTGAGCGGGCTCTTGTCGTCCTTGTGCTCCACGTCGAAGTCACGATTGTAGATCTTCATGATTCGCTCGCCGGCTTCTGCCGCGATCGCCTTTGCGGGGCCGACGAGAGCGGCCAAATCCATGGTCATCAAGGAACCTCCTGGTGGGCGTGTGGGGCATCAAGGAAGGCAAAAGTCGAGCCACTCTATAGGTAAAACGCTGAACAAAGCCGTCCTGGCTTTCTCAGCGCTCGAGAAGTGAAAAGCGCGGTTTCCACTTCTCTCTCGGAATCGACATGTTTCCATGTCGACTCCGGCGACACGTCCCTGTGCCGCGGGTAAAACGCTAAACAAAGCCGTCCTGGCATTGCCGT
>JBFGYN010000132.1:0-9512 GCA_041587415.1 Candidatus Competibacterales bacterium
ACCTGGCAGATGCGATTGGCACCACCAGCGTGACATTCGATATGGGTGCCGGCATGCTTATCGTCTGTTGTGTTTCCCTTTGGCTGTTTGAGCGCCTCGCGAAGAGTTCATCAATCCAGGCTTCCGCCCGTGCAGCGGACGGTGAAACTTGACTGGTTGGGATTTCCTCAGTGCGGTAATCAAGCTTTGGTGGAAAGCTCGCACACGGTTGCGAGGGCATCAGCCCGGATCGAAGTGAACCGCCTGTCAAACGCCGAAAGAGTGTGGCCGGGAACCGTATACTGCGGTGCAGAATATTGTGCTAGTCGAAGCATAGGGCTCGGGAGTCGTCTTGGCTCGAGGACGACCCGTCGCTGTCGTTCAGGAAGGAAGCGCAAATCAGGGTCAGATCGATCTGACCCTCAAGTACTTTTATGCCGCCAATAAATTTCATGTATGAAATCGACGCGGAAGGCTCGAGGACGAGACCCAAACGGGTTATTCGCCCAGTGCGCTCTCAGGGCGCCTCTCGGCATCGCCGCCGATACCACCGGCGACCTACTGGATTCAGATGCCGCGCCGTAAGGCAGCGGCGGCGTCCTGCGTATCGAGACCATGTCCGGCGCTCTGTCAATCGTGGCGGCGCACCTGAACAAGGGCATGTTCCTGGCCCGCGGGTCGGGTGACAGAACGGTCTCCGCGTGTCGCGTGACGCGGGAACGGCCCGCCTTCTCGGTCAGAACCATCGCGCACGACGACATTCGTCCGCCAGTGGCCCATGAAGCAGCTCTTCGCCGCGCATTCGGTAGGGCGAGCGGGGTTTCCTGGGTCGTGCGCGCATGGCATAGATAGCCTTGCAGAGCCACCTGGAGACGGTTCCGGCGATTTCTGCGGCAAACCGCACGGCGGCGGTCTGGACGTTCGAGTCGACGTGAAGAGAGCTCGTGTATTTCATCGTGACACCTCTGCCTCAGCGCATGCCGAGGTAGCAACACTGGACCGAGTCTGTGCGCCACGGGGAACGAAGGATATAGTGCAAGTGGATCAATATTCCGTCGCGAATGCACTATTGATGAGGCACAATGGGAGAAGTCAACGGCCATGAGTCGCGGTCCCGCCGCGAGGGGGTTGATCGGCATGTTGACGGATCGAGAGCTGGCGATCGCTGAGCGCTATGCACAGGGTGAAAGCCACAAGCAGATTGCTCGAGCCCTCTTCATCGCGCCGAGCACTGTCCGCAATCATCTCGCGGCGATCTACCGCAAGCTGGGCGTGAGCTCGAAAATCGCTCTGGTCAGTGCCCTGCCCGACGAAACGAGTAGGCGCGCCGTGCTAGTCCAGCCCGAATCGGGTGCCCGTTCGAGTCGCGTACTGAAAATGCTGACCGAAGATGAACTCCCGCCGGTTTCCGGCCCGTCTATTGCGGTCATGCCGTTTACCGCTGTCGGCGGAAGGCTCGAGCAAGTCGTTCTCGGTCAGGGCATAGCCGAGGATGTCCATACCGATCTGACGCGCTTCCAGGAGTTGTTCGTGGTGGGGCGAAGTTCGTGCATGACGATGAGTCAACAGACAAACGATGCGAAAGAGATCGCGCGCAAGCTGGGCGTCCAGTATGTCTTGCAAGGCACCGTCCGCAGGCGTAACAAGGCATTGCGGATCACCGTGGAGCTTGTCGACGGAGGTTCTGCGCGCGCCCTGTGGTCTGAGCAGTACGATCGCGTGCTGGATGACTTGTTCGAAATCGAATCGGATGTAGCGCACACCATCACACGTATGCTGGCGCTCAGGATCGAGGATGCTCATTACGAGCTTTGCAAGGACACTACACCCGAAAAGCTCTCCGCTTACGAGTGGCAGATCCGCGGCAATCGGTGCCTGAATCTCGGGGGACGCGACGATCTGGCTAGTGCCATAGACTGCTTCTCGCGCGCGCAGGCACTCGACCCTGAGTCCGCCTCGCCGGTTGCAGGTCTGTCGCTTTGCTACGGGTATGCGTGTTGGGATTTGCTTGCCGACGACTATTCGGGGTCACTCAATCGTCATCGACGACTTGCCGAGCGGGCGGTCGCGCTGGACGAGAGGAACAGTCGTGGTCACTACGCGTTGTGCTGCACTCACCACTTGACCGGTCGGCTCGAGCTCGCGGACCTTCACGCCGCGCGCGCGGTAGAGCTCAACCCGAGCGAGTACCACAACATTTGTGCACGCGGCTACACCCTGCTGTGGCTGGATCAGGTAGAAGAGAGTCTTGAGTGTTTCGTGCAGTCTTTGCGTCGCAATCCGCTCGCGCCGAACAGCTGCCTGATGGCTTTGGGTCTCTATGAGTACACCGAGGGCAACTACGCGCAAGCCTCCCTTGTGTTGTCCCGATTGACAGCGGAGCATCTGCGCCGTGTCAGCACTCTTGCAGCAGCCTATGCCCAGCTCGGATACGCCGAGGCGGCCAGCGCGGAAGTGCAGAGATTTCGCGACTTGGTCGCCGATCGCCCTGGCGCACCGGTGGGGCAAGATCGCCGAGAGTGGCGGTCATTCTGGCGTACGCTCTACCCGTTCGTCCGGCGGGAAAATCTCGACCATCTGCTCGAAGGACTGACCAATGCAGGGCTGCCCACCTGAAGCGGCTTCAGGTGCGATAGTTCTTCGGGCACTTGGACTTCAACAGCGCGAACTTGAAACGCTCCGGGTTCCCGGAGACTCTAGTTGTTGAGTGGCCCCCAGCGAAGGCTCGATCCTGGCCGCTCGGGTCTGTGGATAACTTGCTGCGGCGCAGAATATCGATATTCTCGCCTCGCATGGGAGAGGGCTCCAGGACGACCCAACTCTGCCGTCACGGCTCTCGAGGCAGCGGTCCATAGCCCCGACATTGTTGTCGTGCGAATAGCGTACTTCGCTCGGCGCTATTGCACACTGCCATTGACGGGAACAGAACAGCTCCTTAGCTCCTTGAATCAATGGGTGCGCGATCCCCTTGTCTCGTGGGTCAGTGCAACGACCTGGAGAACCGGAACGGGCTTAGGAAATCCCTTGAGGCTCAACTCCCCCATGTATTCAACCTCACCGAGCGTATCAATGGCGGCGCGAACCGACTCGGTAATCAGGATTTGGCCACTCTTGGCCTCGTCGCAGAGGCGGGACGCAAGATTCGCAACCGAGCCGATGGCCGCGTAATGAAACTGATCCTCCGAGCCGATGTGCCCCAGGGTGGCGTATCCCGAGGAGATTCCGACGCCAAAACCGAGCTTGATACCCCGGTTGCTCCACCCGTCGATGAGCGTACCCACGTCGCGTTGCATCTCGACCGCCATGCGCACGGCGTTTTCCTCAGGATTCGCGCAAGGGACCGGGTCGTTGAAGAATGCCATTAGGCCGTCTCCAGCGAAGTGCTCGATGGTCGCCTCGTATCGACGCAGTAGATGGCCTATGGCCTTGTAATACTCTCGGAGGACGCGCATTGCTTCCTCCGGCTCGACCATAGATGAGAACTCGGTGAAATTGCGTAGATCGCAGAAAACAACAGTGATCTCCTGCCGATGATCCTCAGTGAGATCCTCGCCCTGCGATGAGACTAATTGCTCTGCGAGCTGTGGCGAGAAGAACCGTTTCAGCTGACTGACACGTTCGACGTTTGCGTAGGAATCCAGAAGTCTGGCGGCCATGTCGTTAAACTCGGACGCAAGGGTTTCTAATTCGTCACCGGTCTTGACCTCGATACGGTGATGCAGTTCGCCGCCGCCAATGCGCATCACGCCATCACGGAGCACTTCCAGTGGCCGCACCACCCTGAAGCCGATCAGGAGACTGGCGACCACGGCCGTAGCCAGGCCGAAGAGCAGGATCAAGCCGAGCCGAAGGAGCGAGCCATAAAGGGGTGCGAAAACCTCGGCAGTCGGGCGTTCGACGAACACCACCCAGCCGAGAACCGGAATGGTTGCATAGGCGGCAAAAACTTCCTGCCCGGCGAAGTTTGGCTGCGCGGGAAACGGGCCGGGCGCGCCGGTCAGCGCCAGACGAACTTGATCAAGACTTCGTAGATTACGCCGGGACAGCACCAGGGTGATGTCCGGGTGGGCAATCAGGTCACCATCGGCGGAGACGATGTAGGAATAGCCTGTCTCACCAGCGCGGATCTCGGAGACGACGTTCCAGATGTACTTGAGATTCACTTCGGCAATCAGTACGCCCACGATCTCTCCGGCATAACGCTCGATAGGTACCGCGACATCTGCGTAAGGCTCAGATTCGCGCACGAAATAGACCGGGCCGAAATACGAGTGTCCACCGCCCGTTCTAAGAAAGGATTCGTCGTCCGCACGGTTCTTCAGATCCTTGTGCGTGACCATCTGCACATCGGAGACCTTGAATCTCTCGCGGCCGTTCACATCGACCGCCGTGACGGTAGTGATAGCGGGCACTGCTTTTAGAAGCTTGATGAGCTGGTACCGATAGGCTTCGGTCAGTCCCGCCTCGACCAGGTCGGCTGTGCGGGTGGAGAGCCGCATGGTTTTCTCGATCTCCTGCATAAACTGCTGAACCTTGAAAGCGGCGCCCTGCGCCATCTCCCTCTGGAGAGTAGAAATTGTTACGACACTCTCCCGGTAGCGCAGATAGAGCTCCGTGGCGCCGGCGACGAGCAAGCTGCTGGACACCAGAACGAGGGAAATAACAAACGTGCGACGAACGAGTCGGCCTCTGCCAGTGCTTCGCCGTCGAGTCGGACCCGCGGACGTGCTCTGCGGCTTCGTCGGGGAAGTGCCGTCTTTGATCACCTCACGACCTGGTCTGCGCGAATCAGGATGGTAGGTGGAAAGGTTAGACCCAGAGACCTGGCCGTGCGGGTGTTGATGACCAGTTCGAAGTGGATGGGCTGTTCCACGGCCAGCTTGTTAGGCGGGGTGCCGCCGAGAATCTTGCCAACATAGACGGCCGCGCGCCGAAATATCTCCGAAAAGTCTGGTCCGTAAGCCATGAGGCCACCGGCCTCAACGAACTCTCGCGATCCGTAGATCGCGGGCAGACGATGTTTCGCGGCGAGGTCGACGATGAGACGTCTTTGTAGCGCATTGATCGGTGTTTCCGGTGCGTACACCGCTTGCGCTCCCTCTCGGACCATTTCCGAGAAGGTGTCCTCGAACTCGTCTGGCGACTCGGTCTCGCCTGAGAGAAGTAGCTCCATGCCGAGGGCGAGCCCGGCCTCCTGAAGTGGTGCAGGGTCCAGTCGGCTAGTGGAATCGAGGATGACCGCCACGCGCGTCACACTCGGAACTGTCTCCTGCAGTAACTCGAGTCGCTTACCTTCGATTTCGCGGCCTGCGAGCACCGATACGCCGGTCACGTTTGCGTCCGGGTGCGCAAGGCTCGGGACGAGGCCTTCCGCCACGGGGTCCGCCGCACCTGCAATGACGATGGGGACCGTGCCCGTGGCGCGCATCACCGCCCGCGTGGCACCGGCGCCGGCGGCGACTATTGCATCCGGCTCGGTCGCGACTAATTCTTCAGCCAGGAGCGAAAGACGCTTGAGGCGCCCTTCCGCCCATCGTTCTTCGAGCACCAGGTTACGCCCCTCGACGTATCCGAGTTCGCTCAAAGCGTGCCGGAATGCCGTCAGCGGTGAGGCCGCCTGCGAATGACTTGGCGGGCGGGCGCCGAACGCGAGAAACGCGATACGGTAGGTCCTGGCGGACTGATCCGGTAGAACCGGAGGCGAGGTAGCGGCGAGCAGGAGCATCGTCAGCAACACGCGACCTGCGCGACAGAGAGCCGTTGTCATGAGCATTCGACCTCGTTGTGGTTCTGCTCCGGCTCGGGTGGATTGCGCGTATCGGCTTGCGTAACAACTTCGACCCGATCAGTAACGGAGACGAAAAACGGTCGCGTCGTCCGACCCTTTGGGTACAATGACGAATAGATTGTCGTAGTCGTCCCGATCGATGCTACCGTCGTCGTCATCCGATCCGAACGCTTTGACCAGCTTCGGTATCGTCCGTGTATGGCTGATAATCAGCACAGCGTCATCGGCGTGCTTCGCGCGAATGCGATCGACGAGGCCTTGTACGTCTTTTCTGGACATCGTTTCCAGCGGCACGTCTAAGGTCGCTGCAATAGGCTGGCCGGTCTGCATGGTGCGCCTTTTCTTGCTCGTGTAAACAACCTTGAGGCCAGAGTCGCGCAGCACGCTCGCCCAGGTCTTCGCGCGCCGCTGGCCGGCATCGGTAAGGGGTGGGTCCTCGACGTCGCGCACCTGCTCGGCGTGGCGAATCAGAAATACGACCGGATCGGCGGATGCGCTGGAGAGGATGCCTGATAAGCCGAACACAATCAGCACGACAGCGCTTGTCAAGTTATTCCGCATGTTATTCACCTCGTCTTGACTGGATGGTCCCGTCAGAAGCACCAAGTATGGGTTTTCGTGGCGCTTGCCCGATGAGCACACGTTCACACGAAGGTCGGTCGCAATTTCTAGGCGCGCGTGCCGCCACGCCGCTAGCGATTTCGAATTGCGTTCGGGGAATCGATACTCTGGGGGTGATTACAACGTACACGACCAATAGAACGATCGCCCCGATCGCGAATTTTGCGACGACCAAGCCATCGACGACCTTGACGATCCGACCGATCATAGCGCAACGACCCCACCGTATGGCGGTGAACGGCTGAGAGATACAGTCTGATCGGAACCTACGCCTCGGCGGTGGGCGCCGTAGTGATATGGGTCAAGAACGGCTTCGTGGTGAACCGTCCTGAGTTTACCGGACAACTTGTGGATTGATCGCTTTCAGCGAAGGTTCGATCCTGGCCTATTCTGTTGAACAACGCGCTCGTACATGAGCGGACCGACATCGTTGTTGATCTAGGCGGGAGTGCCGACCGCGGTCTATCCGATTGTTTTTGTTGTTTTATCTGATTCCCGTGGTGTTTCCCGTCAGACGGACGCACCTATCCCTTGAAGGGGTGGTCCGTGTACTAGCCATTGCGCCAGTCGTGGTAGATTCTGCGCCGATGGCATGAGCAAGAACTCGTCGCTCGCGCTCGCTGGTCCGCGAAGCCTCAGCCGATCCATTCTCAGGATTCGTTTAATGTGTCCGAACAGCATCTCGACCTTCTTCCGGTCTTTGCGACTTTGCCGATAGGCGGGCGTGTGACGCAGTTCCCCGGCGACATCCCGCGCAGCTTCGTGGATGAGCGAATTCCGTAGCAATAGCCCACGAGCAGCATCCGAATTATGCGTTCCGGGTCGATCGACTGCCGACCCGTGTGGCTGTAGAAGCCCGTCAGTGCGCGCGTAGCTTATCGAAATCGAGAAAGCGGTCGATGCCGCGCAGCAGGTGGTCTTCTGGGACGAGTTGATCTGGATTAAAGTGATACAGTAGTTGGCCTTGGCGATCATTCTGCCGTCCCATCATGCAGAATCACTCCCGGTTTCGGTCGGAATAGGTCACCAAATCAGCGCTTTACTCGCAATAGTTTTTCAACAGAATAGGCCGAGATGCGAATTTCAGTCTGTCTAGCCGTCGTCGCAGCGAGCGTGCTGTTCAGCGCCTGCAGCGTGATAGGCGGAGCCTTCAAAGGCCCGCCCTCTGAACTGAATGCGGCGGCCAGCGACAGCGCGAGACAGCTGATCGACGCGGCGTTTGCTGATCTGACGCGGAACAATCTCGTCGATCATCATGTCCATGTGGTCGGCCTGGGCACAGGTGGCAGTGGGGTGTTCGTCAATCCTCACATGCGCAAGCCATTCACCCATCCCTACAAGTACATTCAGTTCAGCGTCTACAAACACGCTGCTGCGATCCGGGACGAAGGCAATGCGGACCGCGAATACGTCGAACGCCTGGTGGCGCTGGCGCGAACCGACAACCACGGCCGGTATCTGCTCCTTCCCTTCGACAAGAACTTCAATGCCGACGGTACAGTCAACCTGGAGAAGACAGAGTTGTACGTGCCAAACGAGTACGTGTTCGCGCTGAGTGAGGAGTTTTCCGACGTATTCGATGCCGCGATGTCCGTGCATCCGTACCGCGAAGATGCTTTGGAGGCTTTGGAGAAGTGGGCTGCGCGGGGCGCACGCTATTTGAAATGGCTACCGAACGCCATGGGGATAAACCCCGGAGATCCGAGGATAGATCCTTTCTACCGCAGGATGTCGGAACTCGGCGTAGTGCTTCTCACACATGCGGGCGACGAGAAGGCCGTCGATGCGGACGAGGATCAGGCGCTGGGCAATCCCTTGCACCTGCGCCGGCCGCTCGATCTGGGCGTGAAGGTGATCGTCGCCCATTGCGCGTCGCTCGGGACAAACGAAGATCTGGACAGTCCAGCTAGGCCGCACGTCGAGAACTTCGACCTATTTATGCGGTTGATGGACGAGCAGCAGTACGAGGGATTGCTGTTCGGCGAGATCTCGACCATCATCCAGATAAATCGACCCTACAAGCCGCTGCGCGTGTTGCTCGAGCGAGCGGACCTCCACCAGCGCCTTGTAAATGGCAGCGACTATCCGCTGCCGGCCATTAACGTCGTTATCAGCACCCGCGCGCTGGAGCGCCGTGGTTTCATCACCGCCGAGCAGCGTGCGGCCTTGAACGAGATCTATGCCTTCAATCCGCTATTGTTCGATTTCGTGCTCAAACGAACCCTCGCGCACCCCCGCACCGGTCAGAGGTTCGCCCCGGCAGTGTTCGAGCGCCGCCCCGCGCTTCCTCACTATGGGACCGATCCATGACATGAACCGCGCCGGCGAGACCACGTCGATTGAGTCGCCGGACGTGAAGGTTCTGGCCGTTCGGGCCTGTGGATAACCTGCTGCGGCGCAGAATATCGATACCCTTGCCTCGGATGGGAGCAAGCTCGAGGACCCGTAGCGGTCTTCTGAGGCACCAACGCTTGGCGGTCTGGTTTGGAAGGTAAAGCAGTCGAACCACGGCAGCTACGGACCGACAGTAGGTCAATATCTCGGCGCTCGCCGAAGGGCACGCCCGCTACCCGAGATGTGGGTTTCGTTTCAGGCGCTGGGTACGTCACTACCGAGCCGAGGTCATCGACGAGGAAGACTGGTAGCTCGAAGGGACTACCCTGGACATCGCGCATGATCACATCGAGGGCGTGTCCTTGGGCCATATACTGCCGTTACCTGCACTAAGCATGAGGTGTCTACCGGTCGCGTTCCTCTCCGGCGCCGCCGCGCTGTCCCTCGGCGCGTTCGAGGACGTCCGCGCGGTCGAACTCGTCCCCCCGCCTTTGCATGCGACGGTTTTCCTCAACGTCAATTTGGTTCCGATGACGCATGAGCGCGTCGTGCCCGACCAGACCGTTCGGGTGGAGGATGGGCGGATTGCGAGCGTCGGCCCTTCTGCAGAAACGCGACCCCCCGCCGGTACGGTCGTCATCGACGGCGAAGGCGCGTACCTAATGCCCGGCCTCGCCGACATGCACGTACATACGCGCGAAGACTGGCGCGGCCACGACTGGCCCGTCTCACCGCTCGATCTTTACCTCGCGCACGGTGTCACCACGATCAGGGACTTCGGTCCGATAGG
>JBFGYN010000133.1:0-9480 GCA_041587415.1 Candidatus Competibacterales bacterium
AGGTTCGTGTCGAGGATTTCCCGCCATTGCTCGACCGTCAAGTCGATGAAGTCCACATCGCCGAGCATGACACCCGCATTGTTCAGCTGGACGTCGATTCGGCCCCAACGGGCGCGCACGGCGGACACTGCTGACTCAACCTGCTCCGGGACCCGAACGTCGGCCGAAATGTCGAGGGCCTCGTGCCCGCGATGCTCGATCTCGGCTGCGACCGCGCGGCTTCCATGGCGCGTGATCAGTCCGATACGGTAGCCTCGCTCGGCGAGCGCGAGTGCGTGGCAGCGGCCGAGCCCCCGACTGGCCCCCGTGACAATCGCAACCTGGTTCGCAGATGTCACCAGTCGGTTACCCGGGGCCGGTGCGGCGTGCTCAGCTGGTCGCCTCGGGCAAAGTAATCGTCTTGAACTGGGTTTGATCCCCTCGCTTGACCAAGATGGCGATCGGCTTGCCGGCTGGTGCCTTGCGCACGAGCTCGCGCAGCTGTTTCGGTGACTCCACTTTCTGCCGGTCAAAGCTTAGGAGCCGGTCGGAGGGTCGAATGCCGGCGAGCTCTGCAGCGCTTCCCGGTTCCACCCCCGTAACCACGACGCCCTCGTCTCCCCTTGCCTCGACAGCCATTCCCAGGCGGCCGCCGGCCGATGGGTGGGACGCGCTGGCCACGGGTTGGGGCTGCTCCAGCTCGCCCAAGTTGGCCGTCAGTTTCTCTTGACTACCGCCTCGAAGGACCACGACTTCCACCTTCCGTCCGGCCGGAAGAGCACCAACCATGGGTGGAAGGGAGCCCGAAGCGAGTATGGATCGGCCGTCGAATTCGAGTATGACGTCACCCGCCTCGATACCCGCTCGATCCGCGGGCCCATCGGGAGTCACTGCCGTCACGAGGGCGCCGCGAGGCCGGTCCAACCCGAATGCATCGGCCAGCTCCTGGTCCATATCCTGGATACTCACGCCCAGGTAACCGCGGCTGACCCGCCCGTTCTCCCGGAGTTGATCCGCGACCTGCATGGCGAGATTGATCGGTATCGCGAAGGAAACGCCCATGTAACCACCGGTCTGGCTGTAGATCTGCGAATTGATCCCAACAACCCGACCCTCGAGATCGAACAGTGGTCCCCCGGAATTACCCGGATTGACCGCCACATCCGTCTGAATGAAAGGCACGTAGCTGTCATCCGGCAGGCTCCGGGCGAGTCCACTGACGATGCCCTGGGTAGCCGTGTTCTCGAACCCGAATGGTCGCCCGATCGCCAGCACCCATTGGCCCACCTTGAGCCGGTCCGAGTCCCCGATCCGCACCGCCGGCAAGTCCGTGGCGTCCACCTTGAGCAGCGCGATGTCTGTTCTCGGGTCAGTGCCGACAAGTGTTGCGGGAAATTCCCGGCGATCGTTCAGTCCGACCCGTATGGCCGCTGCGTTCCGAACGACGTGCGCATTGGTGAGTACGTATCCGTCGGGCCGAATTATGAAACCTGATCCGAGGGCCGATTCCGGACGTGGGATCGGTGACCTCGGGATGCCGTACTCCTCGAAGAAGCGGCGTAACATCTCCGGTACATTCTCCAGCGCCTCCGGGACGTTCTTCAGAGCCGGCGCTGAACTCGATGTCGTCTGCCCAGTCGTAGAGATGTTGACCACTGCCGGCCGGTTTTCGTCGACGAGCGATTCGAAGTCCGGAAGAATTGCCGAATGCGCCATTCGAATTGCCGCCACCATGATCGCCGCCACCACAAAGGCAACGGTCATGACGTGCGGCGATCGGTGCCGCCGCGCCGAGGCCGCGGTGAAGGGTGTCTTTCGGGAAATCGGTTGATTCATTATCGACCTCTGTCGTGTGAGTACGAACGCATGTTGCCAGTTGTGACCTCGACCGGGGCTTGCCGTTTCATTAACGGATCGTCATCATCTCATAACCCTGAATTGGTTAGCGTTTTTCCATGAAAATATTGATTATCGAGGATGACCGTGAAGCCGCGGCCTATCTTCGCAAGGGACTCGAAGAGAGCGGTTGTATCGTCGATTGGGCCGAAAATGGAAAGGATGGCCTGCACATGGCGAGTACCGGTGACCACGATGTGTTGGTGGTCGATCGGATGTTGCCGGGCGGCGACGGCCTGTCCGTCATTTCCGAGCTCAGGGATCGCGGGCAGCAGACCCCTGCATTGGTGCTGAGCGCACTGGGCGAGGTGGACGACCGCGTCGAGGGCCTGTCCGCTGGCGGCGATGACTATCTCGTCAAGCCTTACGCGTTCAGTGAACTGCTCGCACGCCTGGAAGCACTGGTTCGCCGAGCTCGCCCCGAGGATATGGAGACAACGCTCACGGTCGCCGATCTCAAGCTCGATCGGCTTCGAAGGAAAGTATGGCGAGGCGGTCAGCGCATTCATCTCCAGCCGAGAGAGTTTCGATTGCTGGAGTATCTGATGCGAAACTCCGCCAGGGTCGTAACCAGAACTATGCTACTCGAGCACGTCTGGGATTATCACTTTGATCCGCAAACCAATGTGATCGATGTACAGATCAGCCGGCTTCGCAGTAAGATCGACAAGGATTTCGAGGTTCCATTGCTGCACACAGTGCGCGGTGCCGGCTACTCTTTGCACGAGCCCGAATAGCGACCTCCCGAATGCGCGCCCGCTTGTTGAAGACGACCGTGTTTCGCATGTCGCTGCTCTCTGCGATCGTGTTCAGCCTCGTGGCGGCATCGGCGCTCGAATTCCTCTATTGGGACACGGCGAGCGGTATCGAACAGCAGACCGATGCCCGCTTACGCCTCGAGTCCGACGTCATACTCGAACGCTACCAACGAAGCGAGATCCCGGAGTTGATCGAGGGGGTCCGGCAACGCAATCAAGAAGATGGCCTTCCGAGTATCTTCTTCTATCGCCTCTTCGGGCCGCCCGAGGGCGGCCGACTGGCGGGCCTCCTCAAGACCCATGCGAATCGCTTCGAAGGCAATCGCGTCTACGCCACGCTGGAACTGGGTGAAGTCATCAACGTGGGAGCGGAGAGCCAACGTTACGGTGATCCCGTGCGCGTGCTCGTCACACGTCTCCCCGGCACCTACTATCTTCTTGTCGGCCGAGATCTCAACGATCAGCAATCGCTACTTGACCGAACGTTCAAGACCGCAATGATCGCCATTGGCGTCACGCTTACGGTGGCACTCGGTGGTGGCGCGCTGATGGGCTACGGCGTACTGAAGCGAATTGATGCTGTGAACCGAACTGCGGGCGACATCATCTCGGGAGATTTCTCTCGGCGGATCCCGATCACCAGCGCCAGCGACGAGTTCGATGAACTGGCGCTGCGTCTCAACGCCATGCTGGAACGCATCGAGCAACTGATGGCAGCCATGCGTCAGGTCACCAACAACGTTGCCCACGATTTGCGGAGCCCCCTCACCAGGCTCCGAAATCGTCTCGAAGTCACCCTGCTGGAAGGACGCAGCGCGGAGGAGTATCGGGACGTCATGGAGCGCGCAATGGAGGACGCGGCGGGGTTGATCAAGACATTCAACGCTCTGCTGAGCATTGCCCAGGTGGAGTCGGGCGTTCGCAGCGGGGATTGGGGCACGGTCGACCTTCGCGACGTGGCAAGCGAGCTGGCGGAGTTGTACGGCCCAGTGGCTGATGAGAAAGGCATTACGTTTGCCGTAGGGGCCGATGCACCGGTGTGTGTATCCGGGAACCGACAGCTCCTCGCTCAGGCGGTGAGCAACCTGCTGGACAATGCCATCAAGTACACGCCGGTCGGCGGCAAGGTGGCGCTCACCGCAACCGAGAGCGGCGGCCAATGTGCCGTATGCGTGTCCGACAACGGTCCCGGAATCCCCGAGGCGGAACGTGACCGAGCGCTGCATCGATTCGTTCGCCTGGACAGTTCGCGCAGCGCACCCGGAAATGGGTTGGGACTGAGTCTCGTGCGTGCAGTCGCCCAGATTCATGACGCCCAGCTTGTTCTCGACGACAATCACCCGGGATTGCGGGTGACGATCACGATTCCCCTGCAATCGCCTGGTGCCTCACGAGCCGCGGCCGACGCGAGCACTTGGGCGGCCCATGGAGCCTGAATGGGAGCGCGCTGTGCGGGTCGGCAACGTGGTGTTGCTGGGGGAGAGAATCTGTCGGGGAACAGACGTGAATGCGCGAGATCGGCACGGGCAGAGCGCGCTAATGATTGCGGCACATACTGGCCAACTGGAAGTGGCGCGGCTGCTGGTCGCGTCGGGTGCCGACCTGGAATGCGCTGCCAAGTATCGGCTCACACCCCTGATGCTCGCGGTCATCGGTGGGCATGAAGAGTTGGCACTGATGCTGGCGCGGGCCGGTGCCGACCTTTCGGCCACAGCAGGAGGGGACGCGGACTTCGCCGGAAAAACCGCCAGCGATCTCGCGGCTGACCGCGGCCTGGCCAGGCTGGCACTCGAGCTTTCACCCCGGTAGCAATTCGGTTACGGTCTTCCAGCTCCCTCGTTGGAAATTGCGTCACGCCTCGCTCGGTGTGCCGGCCTGGTTCATTGCCGTACCTGCTATCGGGTAACATCACGGGACACTCGTAGAATGCTTGGAGGAGTCGATCCATGAAACCGCCCGTCTGTGCAATTCTCGGAGCAGGACCTGGGAACGGCGCGGCAATCGGTGCCAGATTTGCGTCCGCCGGCTATCGCGTGGCCCTATGCGCCCGGGACCGCGATCGCCTGGAGGGCATGGCCAAGGGCATAGACGGTGCGAGCGCGTTCGCCTGCGATGTCCGCGACCCGGATGGGCCAGGGCAGACGATCGCGCAAATTCGTGAACAGATGGGCTCCGTCGAGACACTCGTTTATAACGCGGGCGCCGGGGCTTTCGAGAACGTGGACGCGGCGTCCGAAGAGAGTTTTCGCGCTGCCTGGGAAGTCAATGCAAGGGGTTTGTTTCTCGCTGCGAAGGCTGTGATCGACGACATGCGGCAAGTCGGTAGCGGCAACATCCTCGTGGTCGGCGCCACGGCATCCCTCCGTGCGGGCGCCAATTTTCTTCCATTTGCGTCGGCTAAGTTTGCACAGCGTGGCGTGACACAATCACTCGCCCGACACCTTGGCCCGGACGGCATACACGTTGCGCTGGTCATTCTGGATGGCGTCGTCAATCTCGAGCGCACTCGAAACGCCATGCCTGACAAACCGGATGAGTACTTCCTCGAGCCGTCGGAAATTGCCGAAACGGTATTTCAGTTGTCTCGGCAGAATCGCCAGGCCTGGACTTTTGAATTGGACCTCAGGCCGTTCGGTGAGCGTTGGTAGTCTGCTGACGGTACCCACCCGTTTTCGGCGCCAGACAGGACAAGACCCTTATCAAATCGTAATATTGGGCTGCTTGCCGAGCATCGGAAGTAAGCATTATTCTGACCGTGCAGCACCGGGATGACCCCGATTCCCGTGTCGCACGGAAGCAGCGGCTTTCCTCCCTTTCAACCGTTGTTTCAAGTGAGCGCGAGCCGAGGCAGGTGGGCGCTTGCAGCATGATGGCCGGGAGCCACGAGGCGTGGCTGAACGCGGTCGCAGTCCTCGTTCAGTATCGACTCGTATCTCCCGGCTCATCGACTCTGTTCCGCTCGATCGCCGCCTCTCCGTCCGAATCGCCTCTCAAGCTTGCTGCGCGTCACGCGACGCGGATCTTGCCGGCCTACTGATATTCCGCCGGGAGAGCGTGTATTGACTGACGGGCTACGATACATTTGGTTACGCGCAATTTCAGTGCTTGTTCAACGACCAAAACGGGCGCCAGGTCTCCCGCTCACCAGGGCGCTGGATCGCCTGCAGGTGAAATTTGCATCCGTGATCGAGGACGTACGGGTCTGGTGAGATCGCCGAGAGCCGATCCGTATATGGAACTCCGCGACATGCTCGCGGAACTGGGGGCACGGAGCGCACGGTTGGGCATCCAACTCGAGGCCTATGACCTTACCGCCGCCAGAGGTCTCGACCTCGTGCGTGCGCTCGACGGATTGTGCGCGCTCGAAGATGCGTCCACCCTCGTCATCGCTCTAGGACTGGTCAAGCGTCCCGCCGAGTCGACCTTGGGCCGGGGGGCGCCGCACAACTCGCCGATAATGCGCTGCACGAAGTCCCCGGGTGGCGGGGGCCGGGCCGTATTCTGCCGTCCGAAGTCATTGCGCGGGTGCCAGGCAGGCGCCGCCAATCCGGTTTAGACGCTCCAATTCGCTCCACAGGGCGTTTGCGGTAACGACGGACGTGGACACGGGATATCCCGCCCGAGCCAAGGCCTTGGCGATCCACGTATTGCAGGTGTTGAACAGGTGAAACGAGCCAACAGCCCTGAAGAATTCACTGTTGCCGTAGAGACCGGGCCCGGCTCGAACCGGTTGTCCTTTCGGATCGCGCTCGAAGCTGCTGGCCACGAACGTCAGCAGGCGCGAATACCCCTTGCGGTCCGCGGACAACCGAACCATATCCTGGCCCGAAAAATACTCTTCTGGTGAACCGCGGAAGGACACCACGTGCAAGATGCTGCGGGTCGGCCACAATCCCGCTCGCAATGCGAGCAAAGGACCCGCGCCAGGAGACTGATAGAACCGCTCGTCGCCCCAACCGATTTCCAAGTACCCGCCGCCGCTGCTTAGCGTCGCCAGACCCGGCAAGTAGACGAGCAAACTTTCACGATTCAGCACCAGCGAAGTGTGCCAATCGTGCTTGACGACGATAAATGCCTGCGCACCCCTGCACCGCTCCATCTCAGGCTGCGCACCGGAGCTCACGCACCCACAGAGCCATGTCAATACAAGGACGAGGATCAGGGCGCGCACGCGGGCCGGCAAGCGTCGACTAGCGCTTCTTGATCAGCGAACCAAGATCGGCGAAGGCCTTGAACGTGGCACCCCTGCCCGCCGTGGACGTTCCCCCATCGGGGCGTCCCTCACTGTCCAGAAGCCGGGAATGCTCGTTGTCATGGCAGTAAAGGCACAACAATTCCCAGTTGCTTCCATCGGACGGATTATTGTCGTGGTCGTGATCGCGATGGTGCACTGTCAGCTCGCGGACGTTGGCACGGGTAAACTCCCGGCCGCATCGGCCGCATACCCAAGGGTACAGCTTTAGGGCCTGCTCTCGATAACCCTGTTCCCGACTCGTCCTCTCGCGCCGCGCGTCCGCGACGATCCGATCGAGTCTGGAGCTGTCTGAACCCGGTTTTCGCGTCACCATGTCTCGTACCCAGAAGAGTCAGGCCTTTCGGCAACTGCAAGTGTTACCACCCAAGTCTAGACTGAAACGATTACCTCCGGATTCGTGGGCGCATCGAGCGGCAAAGCCACGGATTCAGCGCGGCGGAGCGCGATGCCCACCGCCTCAGCGGGGCTCACTCGCCAGCCCCTTGATGATGGCGTAGCACGCCATGAGCAAGACAATCGCGAACGGGAATCCGGTTGAGACCGCCATGGCCTGGAGCGATCCGAGTCCGCCGCCCAGTAGCAGTGCTATTGCCACCAGACCTTCGAATACGCACCAGAAAATGCGCTGGGGCAAGGGTGCGTCCACTTTGCCGCCCGCGGTGATGGTGTCGATGACCAGAGATCCGGAGTCGGAGGAGGTCACGAAAAACACGATCACCAGCACGATGCCGATGAACGAGGTGATCTGCGTGAGCGGCAATGCTGCAAGCATCTGGAAGAGTTGCAGCTCCAGTGCCGCGTCCGTCACCGCCGTATAGCCGTCATTAACGATTTGACTGATGGCCGTGCCGCCGAACGCGGTCATCCAGAGCACGCACACGAACGAGGGTACCAGCAGCACGCAGATGATGAACTCGCGCACCGTGCGACCGCGACTGACACGGGCGATGAACATGCCGACAAACGGCGACCAGGAAATCCACCATGCCCAGTAAAATGCCGTCCAGCCTTGACTGAAGTTCGCGTCGCTTCGGCCAAACGGGTTCGAGAGTGCCGGTAAGTGCACGGCGTAAGCGCCCAGATTCAAGAAGAACCCGCTTAGGATGGACATGGTTGGGCCGACCACGATAACGAACAGCAGCAGCAGCACGGCCAGCGCCATGTTGATCTCAGAGAGCCGTTTGACCCCCGCATCCATGCCCGCGACCACGGACCCCAGCGCAACCGCCGTGATTGCCGTGATCAAAACCACCTTCGAAGCGTCCGAGACCGGGACCCCGAAAAGAAACTCCAGCCCAGCGTTCGCTTGCTCTGCGCCAAAGCCGAGCGAGGTGGCGAGACCGAACAAGGTTGCAAACACCGCAAGCACGTCGATCACATGCCCCGGCCAGCCCCAAACCCGTTCCCCGAAAATCGGGTAGAAGACCGAGCGCATGGTCAGCGGGAGCCCCTTATTGTAGGAAAACAGCGCAAGCGCCAAGGCGACGGTTGCGTAAATCGCCCAAGGGTGTAGCCCCCAGTGAAAGATGGTCGCGGCCATACCGAGGCGTCGAGCTTCCTCGGTATTCCCTGCCGCGCCCGCCAGTGGCGCCCAGCTATCCGGGCTGCCCGCGCCCTCGGCGACCGACGACGAGAAATGCGATATCGGCTCCGAGACCCCGTAGAACATGAGCCCAATACCCATGCCTGCCGCGAACAGCATCGCGAACCAGCCCAAATAGCTGTAGTCCGGTACCGCGTCCTGGCCGCCAAGTCGGACTCGCCCAAGTGGCGAAACGATCAAGAACAGGCACAGCAGCACAAAGATATTGGCGGCCGCCAGGAAGAACCAATCGAAGGTCGAGGTAAGGGCGGGACGCAGCCAACCGAAGAAGGCGGCGGCCTCCTCCTGCAGCGCCAGTGTGAAAACCACGAATGCCACGATCACCGCGCCCGAGATGGCGAACACCGGATTGTGGATGTCGAGACCGAAGGGTCCGACGTTCGCCTGTATGTTGTCCTGGCCGATTTCGTAATCGGTTTCGATTACATTGGCCGCACCATCTGGGCTTTGGTCCGCTTGAGCCGACATGTAGCTTCCTCTCTGATTCTGATTAGCGCACAACCATGACGGTCACCTTCGCGTGCGACGCCAAATAGCCGGCGTTCGACGAGAAGATGTAGTCGGGAATGCCCGGAATATGTGAAGCCATGACGACCAGATCTGCACCGGTCTCCGCAATGGCCTTCAGCAAGGTGTCGTCCAAATCGACTGCCGGATCGTGGCTCGTGTAGGCTTTCGCCGTGGCCTGCAGTCCGTACTTGTCCGCTTGGGCCCGCGCGAAGTGCTCGAGCTTGGCGGTGAATTCCGCTGGCGTGTGCGCGACCGGACCCGGGGTCGTAGCGGTAACGCCGACGTAGCACACAGGAATCCCGTAGTGTTTCGAGAGATCCGCGGCTGTCGTCAGCGCTTTCCCGAGCCGCTCGACGTGCGCCAGGTCGACCGGTGCCATGATTGTCTTGTACATATTGTCGCCCCAGGCTCGCGTCACTTTACTGACCACTGGATTACGAACGTCCGGGTTCGGTCTGTCAATGCCTTAACAGGACAGC
>JBFGYN010000134.1:0-9476 GCA_041587415.1 Candidatus Competibacterales bacterium
GAAAAGGACAACTCGGTGCTGGTTTTGGAGGGATCCAGCTTCCAAGTGGTGAAGGAAATCGCAACCGCCGCACGCCCGCGGCATCTTCAATTCAGCCCCGATCGAAAACGGATCTATGCCGCCTGTGGCGATGGCGACGCCATCGATGTGATCGACGTGGCAACGCTCGCGCTCACGGATCGCATCGTGGGCATCGAGGACCCAGAGCTCTTCGACCTCAGCGCCGATGGCAAGACCATGTACATCTCCCTGGAAGACGATTCGGCTTTGGGCATTCTAAATCTCGAGGCGTACAGTACCGAGCGGAAGGAGCCGCCGGATTTGAGCGTCGCCGAACCTGACGTGGACGAAAGTCCCGATGAGTACGCCCGCGGGCAGAATGAGGATTTGGATGGGGCGGGAAGCGATGACGAGTCTCAGCCCGTGCCAGGGCTGAGCGTGATCCAGGTAGGAGCCGAGCCGGAAGGGGTGTTGGCCCACCCGGACGGCGAAATTGTCTGGGTGGCCTCCGAGGTGGCAAATCTGGTTCACGTCGTGGATGTGAACCGCGGAGAGATCGTGGCCAATGTGTTGGTCGGCAACCGGCCGCGCCGCTTGGCGCTGACACCGGACGCGCAGGAACTCTGGGTCAGTAATGAGCTGAGTGGCTCGGTCAGCGTGATCGATACGACGTCAAACCAGGTATTGACCGAGATCGTATTCGAGCCCAAGGGCTTTCGCCCGGAGGACGTCACGCCGGTAGGTCTCACAATGACCCGCGACGGCGAAACCCTGGTCGTAGGTCTCGGCCGGGCCAATCACGTGGCATTCGTCGACGTGCGGTCTCGTGAAATCCAGGACTACGTGCTCGTTGGCAATAGGGCTTGGAACACCACGCTCAGTGACGACGAAGCAACCCTGTATGTTGTCAACGGCTTGAGCGATGACCTTTCCATACTCGACATGCCGAGCCGTAAGGTCGAGCGCTCGATACCCGTCGGCCGGGTGCCACACACTGTGCTGATCGACGACGGAAAGTAGCCAGAGCATTTTGCGCGAAATGAGACAAGGCGAGCGGTCGCTCCCCGCTCCAGGGATGAAGCGGTCGCCCAGGAAACGGGCCGTTTGGCGCGTACACGCGCGGTTGCGCGAGTGCCATCACCCCGTCGTGCTCTCCCGCTTCAGAAGCAGTTCGCCCATCTCCAAACTCCCCGGCATCACGCTCGCGGCCTGCCGATTCGCCACGACCGCCGCATCCCCTGCCAGGGCCGACGTCACCGAAGTGCCGACGAGCTGGGCGAGCCGATTCTCAATTCTCCGATTCTTCATGATCGATTTCCTTCCGAACCTGGGCATACGCAAGCAGGGCGAACAGCCCGGTGCCGCCGATTACGTTGCCGGCGAGGGAGGGTAGGATGAGCGTTCCGATGCCGGCGATCAAGGAAAGATCTCCGTTCAGTACCAGCAAGAAAACTTCTGCGGAGCCGGCGACCACATGGGCAAAATCACCCAACGCGATCAGGTATGTCAATACCGTTATGACCCAGAATGTGGCGTATTCCGCGCTCGGCAGAATCCACACGATTGCCGCGACCAGGAATCCAGCGGGAATGGCATGGAGAAAGGCCTGGGTGGGAGTCTTGTCGGCAAAATGTTCTGAGACCTCAAGTATAGCCGGCATGTAGATGTCAGGTATCGTGCCTCCGTGCGCGGCGAGCAGCGCAGTAAAAAAGGTGCCTACCATATTGGCTAGAAACACGACGGACCAAAGCCGAGTCGTGCACCATAGGCGGCGTTTGTTGAATTCGGCGAGCAGCGGCAAGACGGCGGTTAACGTGTTCTCCGTAAACAACTGTAGCCGCCCAAGAATCACCAGGAGGAAGCCGACACAGTAGCCGAAATTCTCGACCGCGGGGCGCCATGGTCTATCCGGCAGGTAATGATGTAGAAGGCCTTCCGCCAACAATGACGCAGTGATGCCAATTCCGGCGGCGACTCCCGACCACCACAATGAGGCGACTGGCCGAGCGAGTTCCTCTTCGCCCTCTTGGCGCACCACTTCGTAGACCAGCGGTGCCGTCAGGCGAAGCCGTTCGTCGATGTCATCCTGTTTTTCGTCTGGTAAAGCTTTCGATTGCTTTGGCATCACTCGATCATGGACTTGGGTCGTGGCCACGCACGCACGCCGTGCCGATGGCATTTGCGAGGGCGGCTTCAGCGAACGGTTATCCCCATTACTGTAGAGGAACTAATTCGAGAAGGCCGTGAAGTCCTCGCTTCTGCCTGGGATGCGCTGATCTATTCGCCCGGTCGTGCGCCGGAGTGTTTGCGCTCGCGGGGCAAGGTGCGACGAGTGGGATTGGCTCATTACCAATGAGCAAGGAGCAATGCCGTCCCCCGGGTGCGCAAGAATGGGTTGGCGTGTTCATCCATCCCTGGAGCGCGGTTTCGTCCGCAAGGGCGCAGCGGCGGTATTCCTCGGCCGTGCCTTGGAATGGCAAACGCGCTGCGCCGGGCGCCCAGCATCTGCGCCCGTGTGGATCGAATCGCGGTCCGCGCCAATCGATCAGGGTTTCCCTGGGAATCCACTACCAGTTCGTTGCGGCTTGCCGCGTCGGCTCGTCACTCAGCGGCCCGCCCAAAATCGCCGTGAGTTTCCGCGTTCATACTTCAGTTGGCTTTGGTCGGAAAACAGTGCGTCACCAGAAGCGTTCTTTCGGCGATCCCAGGATGGTGTCGGAGACTGTTGCGGCGCGGTTGTGCAGCCACCAAACCGGCCGTCGCTGCACACGACAATTTGCAACGTGCGCCTGTGATAAGTAGTGTCGAAAAAGCGATCTCCACTTGACGGTGTTCTATTGCCTGAGATCGGCATTCGAAGGAGCTTTTTTGGTCGTGAAATTCACCGCGCGGCATCTCGGCCTGGGACTGTTGGCCCTGGCGGTTTTTTTCACCGTGGCAGTGGCATTTGGGATTGCGCTGATCGTCTGGACGCCTCTGCTGGAACGGATGGCGAGTGCGAGCTTGGGCCGCTCAGTTCGCATCGACCGCGTGGACGTGGACCCTGGAATCGAGACCGACGTCTCCATCGAGGGCCTGCAGGTCGCGGGCGCGATGCAAGGCAACGACTCGAACTTGCTGAGCGTGGAATCCGTCAGGGTCGTTGTCGAGCCCTTGTCGATATTTCTCGGATCGTTGGAAGTTCCGAAGATCAGCATTACGGGGATCCGGTCCCGCCTGAGCCGGGACGCTGATGGGCGCGGCAACTGGGTAGTCGCAAGCCAGGCCGGGGTGATCGCCGAGACGGCAGCTCCAGAGGAGAGGGCGGAGTTTCCACGCCTCGGCAAGCTCGTTATCAATGACGCTGAGTTTGACTTCCATGACGCGGCATCTGGCCTTGATCTCGCTGGGCGTCTTGACAAGTTGGAGGCCGTCAGCAATGGAGCGGATGGCATTTCGTTGTCGCTGTCGGGAGCCATCGACGGGCGTCCCCTCGCGCTCGAATTCGATGGCGGTGCGTTCCAGACGTTGCGAGGGAGCGAGCGCCCCTATCCAGTCAATCTGGAATTGACTTTGGGTGGTGCCTCGGTAAAGGCTCGTGGCACATTCGGCGATCCGATTGCCCTCGATGGCATCGAACTCGCCATTGAAGCCTCGGGGCCCACCGTGTCAGCACTTTTCCCTTTGGTCCCTGTAGCGCTTCCGGCAACAGCGCCGTTCGAATTGAGCGGTGCGCTGGAGCGGAGCGGGAGAATCTGGACGCTCTCCGATCTCGAAGGTCGGTTGGGCGACAGCGACATCGATGGTGAGGCGGTTTATGATGCCGGCAGTGCACGGCCGAGGATCAGCGGAAGTTTGCATTCAGTGCGCTTGGATTTGGACGACCTCGCGCCAGTCATCGGTGAACAACCAGATCCGAGTGAAACCGCGAGCGCATCCCAGCGCGAAGCGGCTACGAAGGATCAGGACCTCTTTCCACACGTGGAGCTGCCGTCCTCAAATCTTCGAATCGCAGACGCCGATCTGAGCTACGCTGCGGAGAGCATTTCCACCTCTCTACTGCCTTTGGAAAGCGCCGATGTTCAGCTGAGCTTGAACGACGGCAGATTGCTCGTGGAGCTGCGTTCCGTGGCGATCGCCGACGGTGAGGTTACCGGTGAGCTGGCCCTGAACGCCAGGGAAGAAACTCCATCGGCCGACGCAAACCTCCAGATCCAGGAACTCAATCTGAAAGCATTCTTCCAAGGAACAGAACTGGAAACGGTAATGAGCGGCCGATTCGGCGGCCGAGCCTATTTGCTCGGCACCGGTCGGTCCCTCGCGGACATACTCGCCAGCGCTCGAGGTGACGGGCGCATGACCATACGTGACGCATCCCTCAGCGGTCTCCTGGTGGAGGCAATCGGCCTCGACGTCATCGAGGCTTTGGGCCTGGTCCTGGGAGACGGTACCGCGGTGGCGGTGCGCTGCGGAGCGCTCGAATTCACTGCGCGAGATGGCATCCTCCTGATTGAGGAGGCCATTGCCGACACGACGGATTCCGTGTTGGTTGCGAGTGGCCAGGTGGACCTGGGGGCCGAATCCATTGCGGTGCAGATCGAGGCGCGCGCAAAAGATTTCAGTATTCTCGATGTCGCGGCCCCCGTTTCCGTCTCCGGCCAGCTGCGCGATCCGAACATTGGAATTGGCGCGGTGGAGGGTTTTCCGATCGACCTGGGTGAACAGGAAGATCTCGACTGCAGCCGCGTTCTGTCGGGGGAACCGAAGCCGGCTGGGCCATGAATGTTCCACGTCGTGGGAGAGCTTTGGCCAATCAATTTGTAGGGCCCCGACGATACCCGTCCAGCGCCATGTCGCGGGGATACTCTCAGTGAATCAAGTTTCGCAAAAGGGTGTTATGTGACACAAGCGGCCAAGAAAACGCAGTGATGGGATTCTCAAGTTTGTTGGAAATTTGTTCGCTGCCGACATCAATGTTCTTTCTTATGTGAGGAGACCTATGAATCCAAGGTCGCATCTTCCCAGTTTTCTGAGAAACCTGAATGCGGTGGTAATTGGTGCGTCGGGCGGAATCGGTCAAGCATTCGTAAAATTGCTTTCGGAAGATGCTTACGTTGGACAGGTCCACGCTTTCTCTCGGTCTCCAGTGACACTCCAGCATGAAAAAATAACCACTGGCCATGTCGATTTCGAGCAGGAGGACACGATTGAGCAAGCCGCAGCCGCGGCGTCCGAGAAACAACCATTGGATCTCATTCTTGTCGCGACTGGAATTCTTTCTGACGGTGATCGGCTTCAGCCGGAGAAGACGTTTCGCAACCTGAGTAGCACAAACCTTCACCGTGTTTTCGCCGTGAACGCAATTGGGTCCGCCCTTGTGGCCAAGCACTTCCTTCCGCATATGCCGAAGAACCGAAAATCGGTTTTCGCCGCCTTGTCGGCGCGTGTTGGCAGTATCGAAGACAATCATTTGGGTGGTTGGTATGGATATAGAGCCTCAAAAGCGGCGCTCAACATGATTCTCAAGACAGCAGCCATCGAAGTGAGGCGTCGTTTCGAGCAGGCGATAATTGTGGGCCTACATCCCGGCACGGTGAACACTCGTTTGTCCGCGCCATTTCAGGCCAACGTCTCTGAAGAGAAGTTGTTTACACCGGATTTTTCGGCAACCAAGTTGCTCGCTGTCATAGATCGACTCGATGCTTCCGACAGCGGTCGCGTTTTCGCTTGGGACGGGCAGAGGATCCCGTACTAGTGGGTTGTCTGCGCGTCATACTGGGAGATCAACTGAGCGCCTCGATCTCCAGTCTCCGTGATTGTGATCGACAAAACGACGTGGTTTTGATGTGCGAAGTCTTGGCCGAAACAACGTACGTGAAACATCACAAGAAGAAGATCGCGTTCGTCTTATCAGCCATGCGTCATTTCGCTCGGGAGCTAACCGACAGGGGATACAAGGTAGACTACATCCAGCTTGATGCGCCGGAAAATACCGGATCCATTCGGGGCGAGACCCAGCGTGCATTGGAACGCCATGAAATCCAGTCAATCGTTGTCACGTTCCCAGGTGAGTTTCGTCTGCTGACAGAGCTACAAGGCTGGGAAGAGCGATTCGGGTTGTCGGTCGAGATTCGCGAGGATGATCGATTCCTGTGCACTCTGAGGGAATTCGAACAATGGTCGAAGGGCCGCAAGCGTTTTCGTATGGAACCGTTCTACCGGGATATTCGAAGGAAGTACGATGTCTTGATGGATGGCGATGAGCCTGAAGGTGGGCGGTGGAACTACGATTCTGAAAACCGAAAACCACCAAAGGAAGGACTTTCAGTTCCGGCTCCATACAGTGCCCGCACCGATGACATCACGGACGAAGTCATTCAGTTGGTGGCTGAACGATTCGGTGACCATTTCGGCAGTCTCGACCCGTTTTTCCTTGCAGTAACCCGTGACCAGGCGTTGTATGCACTCAACAAGTTTATCGACGAACGACTGAGCAATTTTGGCGATTTTCAAGACGCCATGATTGAAGGGGAGCCGTGGATGTACCATTCACATCTCAGCTTCTATCTTAACGCGGGGTTATTAACCCCACTAGAATGCGCGAGGAAGGCGGAAGAAGCGTACGAAAAAGGGGAGGCCGGCCTTAACGCTGTCGAAGGATTTGTTCGCCAAATCGTTGGTTGGCGTGAATACGTCCGCGGCATATATTGGTTGAACATGCCGAGCTACGCGAAGCAGAATTTTCTGGAGGCGAAACGATCTTTGCCAGACTTTTATTGGACTGGCGATACGAAAATGAATTGTCTAAAACAGTGCGTTATTGAAACGCGTCGAAATGCCTACGCTCACCACATTCAACGTTTGATGGTTCTGGGCAACTTCGCGCTGTTGGCGGGAATCGACCCTAAGTTCGTCAATGAGTGGTATTTGATCGTCTACGCGGATGCCTACGAATGGGTCGAGTTACCGAACGTCACTGGCATGATTCTCTACGCCGATGGCGGTCTCCTGGGTAGCAAACCATATGCTGCCAGCGGCAACTATATCAACAAAATGTCAACCTATTGTAAAACTTGCCAATTCGACGTATCGCAAAAAACCGGGGAAGACGCTTGCCCTTTCAACTATCTTTACTGGGACTTTTTGATTAGAAACCGGAAAAAGATTGGCAATAATCAGCGCCTCGGCATGGCCTATCGGACGTTGGACAAGATGTGCGGCAAGAAGGCTGAAGCATTTCAGCAGGACGCGGGACGGTTTTTTAGGCAATTGAAATCAGAGTGAGGAATATCTTACCTTTCCAGCACTCTATTAAGAAGGGGTGCTACGCGATTTAGCTCAAGCCCTCCTTGGTTAAACATCCGGGTTAGGCTCGTTGGCTGGCGTCCAATTTTCGGAAGCGCTTCGCGTGGTCGCGAGAAAGTGGCCGGGCGCTCGTGGGGACGTTACAACACGATGGACGGCCTCCTCCTTACCCTCGGCCCTACCAATCATAGCCCTGGCTCTGCCAGGGCTATGATGTCGGCGATTGCCGCTCGCACGGCGTTCACAGTGGGACGAATGGAACTCAGTTCGGCATCAGAACCGTGTCAATGACATGTATGACGCCATTGGAGGCGGCGACGTCGGTCTGCAGAACCATGGCGTCATTGACCTTGACACCATCACTTGCATCGATCATCAAGTCCTGCCCTTGAACCGTCGTGGCGGTTTCCAGATTGACGACATCTGCGGCCATGACTTTGCCAGGCACAACGTGGTAGGTGAGCACTGCCGCTAGCTTTTCCTTATCTGCGAGAAGCGCGTCGAGCTGGTCTTTCGGCACTTTCGCGAAAGCGTCGTCGGTCGGCGCGAAAACCGTGAATGGTCCCTCACCCTTCAGTGTGTCGACAAGACCGGCCTCTTGGATGGCAGTTACCAACGTTGTGAAGCTACCTGCTTCTACCGCCGTGTCGACGATATCTTTGCCCGAGTGGGAGTCGGATAGAGCCGCCAAGGGTACGAACATTGCGAGAACGGCTGCGACAGATGCCAGCTTGATGTTAGACGTAAAGCGCTGAATTGCAGTCATGATTAGTCTCCAGTCGAAAGGTGCAGCGGGTGAACTACCCGCTGTCCACATTGTTGACCCAATCGAACTGGGTTGTCAACATGTGGTCGAAAAACACTTATTGACAGAAATGAGACGCAGTCCGCTCCTTGTCGGGCATGGTGACGCTAAGCCGGCATGTTCGCTCCGCCGAAACTCGCGAAAAGTCTCGTCCTTTCCTATATTTCTGCGGCAGGAATCCGCTGCACGGTGATTTCATGGTGATCGACGACTTCGCGCGTACAGACTTCACGTCATTCCTAGGCACGCGCTGGCGCGCAGTTAGCGATAGCGTGATGGGTGGGGTCTCGGAAGCCCGAATCGCCTTCGATGTGCTGGATGCACGCTCGTGCTTGCGTCTGACGGGCGACGTTCGTCTCGAGAACAACGGCGGGTTCGTGCAGGCTTCTCTGGACTTGGAACGTTCGGGGAACTGTGTGGACGCATCGGAGTTCACGGGGATGCGCCTACACGTATACGGCAACGGCGAACGATACTCCGTGCATTTACGAACGCCGGACAACGTTCGCTCCTGGCAGTCTTACCGCGCGCACTTCGTAGCCGGTCCCGACTGGCAGTCAATCGATCTTGCATTCGCGAGCTTCGTGCCGCACAGACTCGAAGCACCTTTGGACGTCAGACGCCTGAAGCGGGTCGGGTTGGTCGCAATTGGCCGAGCTTTTCGTGCCGACTTGGCCGTCAGTCGGCTCGAATTCTATCGCTAGCCCGCCTCGCAGGCCGGGGTCGCCGATGAAACTATTAGTCCGCTTGGGAGCGATCTGCTGCAACGACCGGTAGGGCCCGACTGCCGCGTGGGGTCACACTGGAACGGCCGATGTGGTTTTGGCGCGGCGGTCGCTGGGCCTCGGCCGCGCAGCTTGTTCCTCGCATACACCGTAGCTGCGGCTACGCTTGCCGCCGCAAAACGGCGCTGCACCGCCCTGCGGCCTGCGCAACCGCCGGAAGGGCGTCGCACATGGCACGCTGGCTTCTGCCGATTTCCGAGTAACGAATGTAGTTCAATCGCTTAGAGGGGTTTCGAGCTGCCTGGTGCAACGTTTGGGTAGCCCGGATATTTTACCAGGACGGCCTTCGGCTAGCTCGCAGGTGGTTGATCGCTAGAAGTGTATGTGCAGTTTAGCGGCTCAGTTCTGGCGTATAAAGTGTACAGCCGCCAAAGCCTACCCCGGCCCTGGCGGTTTCTCGCTCGCCCTGACTTGCTCTGCACTCAAGTTGTCGCTACGGCTACAACTTTTCGTCCAGGGCGCTTGCGTGCAAAGGCAAGCGCCCGCTCGGCGAGGGGCGATGATTCACTGGATCACCGCCCCTCGCCTCGCCCAGAGCGGCGCCAGGACGGCTGCGAATTCCGCCATCATCCGGGGTCCCTGATGAAGTATCCGGCCTAGAC
>JBFGYN010000135.1:0-9451 GCA_041587415.1 Candidatus Competibacterales bacterium
GCCCGCCCTGAGTGGAAGTGGCGAGCGAGCCCAGAGCGCGGGCGGCGAACAGCCAGCTGAGAGCGCTCAGGGGCGCGCCCACCTGGGCCACCAAGTTTGGAAGTGCAGGGCCAAACACCCCCGCGATCATGCCCTGGGCGATGAACGTGGCGAAATACGCCATCGTCGCAGCCAGAGCGCCCGGATTTGCTGGCGCACCAGCGGTGGCGACACTTGTGTTCATCGGCGGATCCAAAGTTAGGGGCTCGAATTCTGAGGGGCTGCCTCTCAAGCCATAGTCTGGAAGATAATAAATGCATTATTGCATAAAGCGAAATAAATGTGCGAGTGCAGCAAAAATAATTTGCGCTTCTGCCGCTCGTTCGGAAACGGCCAAACATGCCCCGTGACCGCCATCACCCGCCGCTGACTAGCAGCCGGTCACATAAGCGTTGGGCCGGCATACGGTTGGGGGCTAGAATGCTCTCCACCATCAATTTCGAGCGAAAGCATCGTGGTCACGACAGCGTACGACCGCCGCGGTCAGGATGTCGGCAACGTCATTTTCCTCGAGCACGTGAACCTTCGGGTGCCGAATCAGATCGCAGCCACGAACTTCTACGTCGCCGGGCTCGGGTTCACGCGCGACCCGTACATGATGGTCGGCACCGACAACATGTGGATCAATCTCGGTCGCCAACAATTCCACCTACCCACCGGCGAGGCGCAGCGGTTTCGGGGCACTATTGGGATTGTCATGAGCGATCTCGACGCTCTGGCGGGACGACTCGAACGGATCGCGCCGGAGCTTACCGACACTAAATTCGGCTTTAGTCCACACCGCGAATGGGTCGACGTCACCTGCCCGTGGGGCAACCGATTTCGCATACATTGCAAACTTGCGGGATTTTCTCAACCGCTGGGCCTCGCTTATCTGGAGTCGCCTGTACCGGAGGGAACTGCAGCGGCCATCACGAAATTCTACGACTCGTGCATGGGTGCGCGCGCGCAATTCTTTTCCAACGACCGCGGCAGTGACGTGGTCGAGGTCTGCGTGGGGCCAGGCCAGCGCCTCGTGTTTCGGGATTCGGCGGAGGCGGAGCTCCCATACGATGGACACCACATCGCGGTCTATGTGGCCGACTTTTCGCGGCCGCATGCTTGGCTGTCCGAGCGCGGCCTGGTGAGTCGTGAGGACGACGAGCACCAGTACCGATTCGAGGCGCTGATCGATCCAGGTGGGCAGCGGCCGATTTGGCGGCTCGAGCACGAAGTCCGGAGCCTGCACCACCCGCTTTGGCAGCGGCCGCTCGTCAACCGGCCATGGTAGCCCTGCTTGCTCAGCGTTTCTGGCAATCCTGGGCAAGGGCGTGTGCTCGGTTGGGCGAGCAATCCATGTACGAGCGTCGGCAATTCCGAGCAAGTTATCGGGAGGTTTTGTGGCCTTGACCGGTGGTTGTTTCTGCGGTCGCGTTCGTTACCGCATTATTTCTCCCCTCGGCAGTGTCAGAAGCTGTCATTGCTCGAGATGTAGAAAGGTATTTAGCGGCGCAGGTTCGGCTTACGCCGAGGTGCCCAGCGGATCATTTTCCTGGGTCAGCGGCGAAAGCAACCTGGCGGACTATCAGACTTCGACGGGGTGGGGCCTCTGCTTCTGCCGCACTTGCGGTACGACCATTTGCGGGACCAACCAAGATAGAGTGCACGGGGTTTCCCTAGGTACCGTAGACGGCGATCCGGGCGTCGATATCGACATGCACATTTTTGTGGCTTCGAAGGCTCCTTGGGATCACATCGGCGGGAACGCTCCCCAGTTTCCCGAGCATCCGCCCAAAGTCCCGACAACTTAGGCGAAAGTCGATCTGCGACGGTGGGGATCCGACCCCCGGCAAATGGCGATTGAAGAGAGTTCCGACATTGGGAAACCATGCTCGCGATTCGGAGCCCGGAGCCGGTATCTTCCGTTTGCAAGCGGTATCGACGAATGTTTCCATCAAACCCTGCCGATTGGCGGTAAAGCATGAAAACTCTCGTGTCCTGTTCTGCAGCATTATTTTCGTTGGTGTTCACCGCGACGCTCGTGCTGGCGCAGGACAACCCATTGATCGGACGCTGGGAGGCCAGAGATCCTCAGAACTCGGGTGAGACGGTGACGTTTACTTTTACTCCGACTCACGTGGAGATTGCTGGTGATGAGCCGGTTCCCTATCGCGCCGAGCGCAAGGGCGACACGTTGATTTTGATCATTCAGGGTGAGGAGCGGGCACCGCCTGGCGTCGTCACGTTCGTGAGCGAGAACGAAATTAGGATGAAATTCCCAGGTGCGCCGGAGATTGCGATGACGCGACTCGCGGCCGTGGACACTGGCCAGCAGGCAACCGCCCCGACTGCGGGAGCTTTGACCGGCGAGTCGGAGAGCACTGGAACCCTAATGGAGGAACTTACCGCGGCATTTCTTCCCTACGGTGTGCCAACGACGTTCGAGCCCATGGGGCAGAGCTTGGAGCATCTTCTCGGTGATGGTTGGAAGATTGAGCAGGTGTCCTCCGGCCAAGGCGGCTTTACCATTTGGATAGCCAAGGGCGGGGCCAACGCTCTTTGCATTGTGGTTCCAAAGCCATTCGGCGAGGCTGGTAGTGCTTTGAGCGACTGTCGCAGGCTGAACTGACCTGGGTTCATCGATTGGGGGACGCCTTGCTTGTCGGGAATCCACCGTTCGCCCAACCTATCGGGGGTGGAGAAGTGCATTTCGCACCGACGCCCGCCGCCATGAGCGAGGACAAATCCCTCAACTGTCGCATGACGCTTCAATCGATGGATTATCAGGGTACGAAGCGGTTGCTCGCCGATATCGCCTGCGTCGCGCCGGACTTCGCCCTGTGGGCCTCAGATCTAATGGGCAGGGATTTGACATGCGGGCTAAAAGTTCAGGCTGCCTGGGAGCAGGAGCCACTGGAAGCGAACCGCATTGCGCTCTCCGACGAAGCGGACCGGCTGGGAGTTCCACGGGCGAAGTTACTCTGGAAGAAGAGCATCTACGACGTGCAGACGGCCAAAGCAGCGGTGTTAAGGTTCGGTGAATACCTTGCCCAATCCGGAAACGGTCGATTGCGGGTTGCCCAATGGGTTCTTGACGAGGGCCCGTTCCCTGGTAACGATCCGAAGAGCGGGAACCATCACATGGGTGGAACCCGCATGGCGGCAACGGCCAACGATGGCATCGTCGACTCCAACTGCAAGGTTTTCGGTCAGGCGAACCTTTTCATTGCAGGCTCCTCGGTCTTTCCGTCCGGTGGCCATGCGAATCCGACGTTCACCATCGTTCAGCTGGTGTCCCGGCTGGGCGATCATTTGGCCAAGCGTGGACCCACCTGATCCGCTTACCGAACTTGCCAGACTTTCGGCAACTGATATTTGATCTGCTCCCAGCGCTTGGCGCTCCCAATGAACTCGGATCAATCGCCGGATAGGCCGAGGAAAAACTAGCCCGGATACTTCATCAGGGACCCCGGATGCTGGCGGAATTCGCAGCCGTGCTGGCGCCGCTAAACTGGACATGAACTTCTACCGATCAACCACCTGCGAGCGAGCCGAAGGCCGCCCTTTTGAAATATCCGGGCTAGGAGGGAGGGGAAGCTCTTATCAAGACAAAGTTTCCCTGTGTCAAAGGTGCATCACATTTGTAACGGCCAAGACGGCTCATACCGTTTCCCAGAACACTGAGCACATTTCAGGGGCGCCCCGTACGAGAGGCGTCCCTGGAGTTCCCCCTGTTGCGACGAGGCAGGGCGGCTGCTTCTCTTAACGACGAATGCCTCCTTCGTTCGGAGGCGCGAAGGGGCGTCTCAGAAAAAGGGTATCGCAATTTCCCCGAGACCTGATTCCCATTCGCGCCCTGATCCCCAGTGTGTCGGTTACACTGGCACTATGCCGGCGTCCGGCCCGAGATCATTCGTCGAGTTGCGAACGACTGCGCGACAGATGAGGAGAATCGCCATGACCAAACACTTCGACGCAATCGTAATCGGCACAGGGCAATCTGGCCCCGCGCTGGCGGCCCGTCTTACTCGAGAGGGGCTGGCAACGGCAATAATCGAGCGCAAGCTCTTCGGCGGAACCTGCGTGAATGTGGGTTGTGTTCCCACCAAGACCCTCGTGGCCAGCGCGCGAGCGGCTTACATGGCACGCCGGGGTGAAGATTTCGGTGTGATGATCGGCGGGTCGATACAGGTCGACATGAAGCGAGTCAAGGCCCGGAAAGACGCTGTAGTTCGGAAATCGAACGAGGGCGTGACCAAGTGGATGAAGACGATGTCAAATCTCACGGTCTATGAGGGGCATGCGAGATTCGAGAGCGCCAATACCGTTGGGGTGAACGGGGAGCGGCTAAAGGCGGACAAGATCTTTATCAATGCCGGCGCCCGCGCCCGTGCCCCAGACATGCCGGGCCTCGATGAAGTCGACTACCTCACGAACTCCAGCATGATGGAATTGGATTTCCTGCCCGAGCACCTGGTCATCGTCGGTGGAAGCTACATAGGGCTCGAGATTGCCCAGGTATACCGTCGTTTTGGCAGTCGGGTGACCGTCGTGGAGATGAACAACCGCGTGATCGCGCGCGAAGACCAGGATGTTTCCGCCGCGATCCTCGACATTCTCCGTAACGAGGGTGTCGACGTGAGGCTCGGGGCCGAGTGCCTGACGGCAAAGAGGCATGCGGACGGCGTTGCAATTGGCGTCGAGTGCGATCACGGTGCGCCCCAGGTCGTCGGCAGCCATCTGCTCATGGCGGTGGGCCGCGTTCCCAATACGGACGATCTCGGGCTCGACGAGGCCGGCATCGCCACCGACGAACGCGGCTTCGTAACCGTTGACGACGAATTGCGTACCAACGTGCCGGGTGTCTGGGCGATCGGGGACGTGAACGGACGCGGAGCGTTCACCCACACCTCTTACAACGACTACGAGATTGTCGCCGCCAATTTGTTCGACAACGACCCGCGGCGTGCCACCGATCGTATCACCTGCTACGGTTTGTTCATCGATCCGCCGCTGGGCCGGGTGGGAATGACCGAGGCACAAGCGCGTGATTCCGGCCGGCAGGTGCTCGTCGGGCGGATGCAAATGGCGCATGTCGGGCGCGCGCGCGAGCGCAGCGAGACCCAGGGATTCATGAAGATACTCATCGATGCGGAGAGTGAACGTATTCTGGGCGCCGCCATCCTCGGTATCGAAGGCGACGAGGCCATTCATTCGATTCTCGACGTGATGTACGCCGACGCCCCTTACTCGGTCATCCAGCGCGCGGTACACATCCACCCGACCGTGTCGGAGCTCATCCCGACCGTGCTCGGTGACCTCGAGCCCCTCGCGTAACGCAATGTCTTGTCTACGATTGCGCGCCCTGAGCCGCCACGATCGTGCTATCGCCGGGAAAGCGGAGCCCGTGACACACTGTTTTCTGTGGGTTTCGGGATAATGCATAAAGTGCAATCACATAGAGCAGATTCGAGCGGCCTGGTGAGCGATGCGGGCTGGCCCAGACGCTGCGCCAAGGGGCTCCCGATTGGGCGCTTTTTTCTGTAAATCAAGAGCTCACGAGTATCTTAGTACGTAGCGCCATATCCGCTTGAACGCCATGCGGTTTTTCGCGGGTTCCGTCCGCCAATCTCCTGCGATCCGGCGGCAACTCGATGTCTCGCATCGACTTTTGCACCATCACCCAAGCGCACTGACCAGTCCTCCGCGAAAACTCCGGTTCCCGATGCAACGTCCGGGCGTGGCCCCTGGTGGATGTGACCTAACACGAGCCGGGTCATTTTGGCAGCCGGGCCTGATCCAATGATGGCGGGAAAAACGGTTCAGCCGCTAGCCGCCGCTTCGGCCGATCGACGCCAAGGTATCCAGAATTTAACCGATGGCACCACCCGGGTTAGCGTGCACGCGGCGCGGGATAGCGCGGTGTTTCCTTCGCTCTGAGAAGAAACAGCCTGACGATCTCCCAGTATCCACTGAATCGATAGCCGCCATTCTCACTGAGCAGCCGCGCGCGCTCTTGACGGTAATACCCCGGTAGCTGGTACCAGGCCAGGTGCGGCTCGGCGTGATGAAGGGCGTGCAGATTGTTATTCAGAAACAAAAACGCGAGCACCGGCTCGGCCTCGACCACCACCGTTCGCTTGGCTGGGTCGGGGTGGGTGCGATGCTCGAGATAAGAGCGAAGCATGGTGAGCGCGAGGCCCGGATATGCGAACAGCAAAATGTACTCGACGAATGGAATCTCGCACACTCCCACGACCCAGGCCAGGACCAGCGCAACGGAAAAGGCGTGGAGTGCCCATTCAACAGAGTGCTGAAAATCGCCCCTCAGAATTAACTGCAATTCCCGGCGAGCGGTCTTCCACACCGCGTCGGCTGGGCCCAGCACCGTGCGCCCGAGCAGAGTGTTGCGCGCCCAATAGTGGATCCGGAGCAATTCCGGCATGGTTTGCCACGCCGATTGCGACACATAGAAGGACTCGGGATCGGCGATCGGGTCCGCCAGTTCCTCCGTCTCGTGGTGGCGGGTGTGGTCTTCCCGATAGATCCGAAAGGGGAGCCACAACCATAGGTTCGGAAAGACCGCGAGCTCGTTGAGCCAAGGCCGGTTCGTGGGGTGACCGTGAATTGCCTCATGCTGCAAGGAACCGTGCAGACCGACTAGATACCCACCTAGCGGAAGCACCAGCCACCAGGGCAGTGCGTGATAGAACCAGGTGAGAAGACCGAAAATCAGGTAGACGCTTGCTGCCAGCAAGATCGTCGGCCATTCGACCCGGATCGGCGATGCTGCACCGCAAACAGCGTGACTTGGACGGCCGCCGTGGGGCCTCGCCGGCCTCAGATGCATTCATTTCTCCTATCACTCGACTGTCATCGATATTGGCAGGAGGTGGGAGGGGCGAACAGGAGGGAATGCGCACGGAACAGCGCATTTGCTCACCAAATTCGAATTTTGATGATTTAATAAGGCACATGTGGACATCAATCAACACCAGCCACTGAAAACGCAGGAGAGCGGCAAGTGGATCGTCGAGAGACCGTCGGAATTTTTCGCCAGCGCCTGGTGCACGTGATAAGCCGTTCGGGATTGAGCCGGTCGGGATTTGCGGCCAAGCTTGGACTCGATCGTTCCACATTGTCCCAACTGCTAAGTGAGGACAGTGTCCGCTTGCCCCGCGCCGAGACCATCGTCGCAATGGCGACTTCCGAGCAGGTCAGTGTGGACTGGCTGTTGGGCTTGAGCCAGGACGGCCAGCTGGCGACGGATCTGTATCGCCAGCCGCTCGAGTTCGAATCTGGCGGGTCGTCGCTCATGGACGAGCGGCTGCAGCAGTGGCACGCGGAAGCGGCGGGCTACAAGATTCGCTATGTTCCCTCGACGCTTCCGGATCTTCTCAAGACCGACGAGGTGATCGATTTCGAGTTTGTAGAGCAGGGGCGGCAAGTTCCCGCGGTACGACGTCAAGAGAGTGAACATCGTCTGGCTTACACACGGCGCCCGGAAACCGACATGGAAATTTGCACGTCGGTACAGTCGGTCGAGTCCTTTGCAAGGGGCGAGGGAATCTGGCGAGGGCTTTCTCTCGAGTCCCGCACGGAGCAGATGCGGCGAATGATTCGATTGACGGACGAGCTCTACCCGACCCTTCGCTGGTTTATGTTCGACGGACTCAGGCACTACGCGCCACCAGTCACCATTTTCGGTCCCAAGCGGGCGGCGCTTTATATCGGCGACATGTACCTGGTTATCAATTCGACCGAGCACATTCGGGAGTTGACACGGGCGTTCGATCAGCTCATCCGTGCGGCAAGCGTCCAACCGCCGGAAGTCGGCAGTTTGATGGGCAAACTTCTGATTGAGATCGAAGGGGGGTGACGCTTGAACGTAGTCCAGGCCGCGGAAAACGGTCGTAGCATGTCTTTTGGCCGCTGATTCGCTTGCCGTACGGTTCCAAAGCAGTCAGCCGCAACCAATATCGCGAGCGTTTTGATCCCTGGTGGAATGCGGGAAGTGCGATACATTCTTGCCAAGCAGCTTCTCCGGACCGACATACGGGCGACCAACATTGCTGCTGTGGAGCGTTCAGGCTTGGCCTCACCAAGTGGTCTAAGCTGTGTGAACACACGCCTCCGGATTCGTGGCCGCTGGTGGTTCGCCAAAGGCGGGCGCGATCTATTCATTCGCCAACCAAAGGGGAGACGATGGACGATTTCGAGGTACCCGAGGGCGTCGAAGATCTTGTCACCGGGCTTGCGGTAGTGGCCGCCGGGACCCTGGTTCGCGCCGCCATGGACAAACTTTTCGAGCATGGGGCCAAGCGGCCGCCTCCGCGTGATCCCGGCGAGCCGGGCGTGAGTTGGCGCGAGGCGCTCGCGTGGGCCAGCGCAGTGGGTGTGGCAGTGGCAGTCACTCGAGTGATCACACGGCGGTTCATGTCGCGCCGCTGATAGAGCCGCGATTGCCTGACAGGACGCCTCGACCTCGTTCTTCCATCCCTCAGCGTCGCTCTTCTGTCGGCAACGATCGGTCTCCCGAGCGCGATGGTCTTGCTGTTGGTGCGGTCGTTCGTCGCGAGCCCGTGGCCAGCGGGTGTTGGCCGCAACGGTCGAGCCCTTCTGTGGCGGTTGTGGCCGTTTCTACTAGCGGCTTCGGTGACAGTCTGGGCAGGAAGAACTACGCGAACGCGCGTCGATTTTTCTGCTATCGGCACTCCTCGGCGCACTTCTTGTGGTGTACTCCACCGCGAACCTGGGTGGGCGCCAGTTCAGAATCGCGGCGCGCCGCGAGGTATCGGTTAGCCGGGTTCGGCGAGCCGCAGGCCGACGGGTATGACGACGTCCTTTGTCGTACTGGGAGCGATCTTCCTCCAGGCAATCGACCTCTCGCGGGACATGCTGATTCAGGCGATGGAGATGCGCTCTGCGGTGTCCACATTGGCCCTTGCTTTTGCATTGCAACAACATGACGTCCTGACTGCCGTAGACGGCATTCTTTCTCTAACCCGAACGTTGCGTCAGGGCGCCCTGACTCGCCCTATTACGGTAAGCAAAACAGTGAGTTGTGATTCAATTAGCCAGTGACACTATCCGGCTTCTTGCGGGTTGCATCCGCCCATCTCGAGCGATCACGCGGTGCCGTTTTGCTCGCGGAACCGGAAGGTTGTCACGTCGATTCCTGCGACCCATCCACCTGCCACACGGTAACCCTGATTTGATCGGAGTTTCCGTTGCAGACCGTTCGATGGGCTAGCCCGGATACTTCATCAGGACCCCGGATGCTGGCGGAATTCGCAGCCGTCCTGGCGCCGCTCTGGGCGAGGCGAGGGGCGGTGATCCAGTGAATCATCGCGCCTCACCGAGCGGTTGCTTGCCTTTGCATGCAAGCGCCCTGGACGAAAAATTGTAGCCATAGCGACAACTTGAGTGAAGA
>JBFGYN010000136.1:0-9439 GCA_041587415.1 Candidatus Competibacterales bacterium
GGGCCTGTGCCCGGTGCCGCGCCCTCGCGTGATTTGCGGCGGCGGGCGCGCCGTTTTCTTTTTTTTGGCTCGGAGTCCGGGGCGGCATCCTGCGACTTCGCAGCCGCCGTGGAGTGCTTCCCGTCCTTCCTGCGGGCGCTCGATTTTCGCCGTCCAGCCCCCGTTTTCGACGACCCCGGTCGTTCCCGCGTCGGGCGCCGGGAGGATTCAATCCTTTTCGGGGGTCGCAGTTCGACGATCAACGTCTCGTCAATGGGCTTTGTTGGAATTCTCGCCCCGATGAAGCCCTCGATCTCCGGCAGCGAGTAAACATAGCGTTCGCACGCCAGGCTGACCGCGTCGCCGGCCGCCCCAGCCCGAGCGGTCCGGCCGATTCGATGCACGTAGTCCTCCGGATCCTGAGGCAGATCGAAATTGATGACGTGGCTCACATCCGGGATGTGTAAACCCCGAGCGGCGACATCGGTGGCCACGAGCACCGGCAAGTTGCCCGCCTGGAATCCAGCGAGAAGGCTCTGGCGCTTCGTCTGGGGAATATCGCCGGACAGGATCGCCGTCTCCACGCCATTGCCGAGCAGGTATCCGGCAACCGTTTCGGCGACGCGCTTGGTGTTCACGAAGACCAGCACCCGCCCGTCATGGATGCGCCGTAGCAAACCCAGGAGTACCGCAATTTTCTCTTGGCTGGATACGTGATAGAGCGTTTGTATGACGCGATCGGCGGTGACCTGTTCCGGTTGCACCTCGATAGACTGGGGGCCGTTCATATGCTCGTAGGCCAGTTCATGGACCCGGTGCGAGAGCGTTGCCGAGAACAACATGTTGAGCCGCCGGCCCGCGGGCGGCATGCGTCGAAGCAGATAGCGGATATCGGAAATGAATCCCAGATCGAACATCCGGTCGGCCTCGTCGAGAACGACCACTTCGATGGCTTTTAGGTTGAACACATTCTGCTTGAAATAATCGATCAAGCGGCCCGGGGTTCCGATGAGAATATCGACACCCTCTTCCAAGGTCCGACGCTGGCTTTCGTAGCCGGTGCCGCCGTAGACGAGCGCGCACTTCAGGCCCGTGTGGCGACCGATTGCCAGGGCATCCTTGTGAATTTGAATCGCCAGCTCTCGAGTCGGCGCCAGCATCAGGGCCCGGGGCTGTCTCGAGGCATCGTCACCCTGGCGCTCGGAGAACGTCAGTAAATGGTGCATCGCGGCCAGCAAGAATGCGGCAGATTTGCCGGTGCCGGTCTGCGCTTGACCCGCGACGTCCTTTCCTTCGAGGGCAAGCGGCAGCGCTTCGGCTTGGATGGGTGTGCACCGATCGAATCCCAACTCGTCCAGACCCCGCAGGAGCGCCGGCGCCAGGCCCAGGTCGGAGAACTGCGTATTGGTGAGGTGTTGGTCCGGCATTCGTCAGTGTTCTCCAATTCCGGTGCTCGCCGTCAATGTACCCAGGGCAAACTGAGAAACCCTGAACCATTCCCGCGGACCGAATGTCCAGTGAACGTTCGCAGCCCTGCGAACGCGCGGCAGGGATGCCGGTTCGGGCTCCCGCTCCAGGGATGGATCAAGCCCCCGACCCTTTTTCGCGCCCTCGGGGGGACGGCGTTGCTCCTCGCTCATTGGCAATGAGCCAATCGCACTCGTTGCGCCTGGCCTCGCGAGCGCAAACGCTCCGGCACGACGGTGCGAATCGATCGGGGCTTCCCTACGCACGAAAATTCGTATTAACACGGAAGACAACACGGACGATTGCAATCCGGGGTTGAAATACTCGATCGATTGGGCTCAAATTCACGACCAGCGCTGTACCGATCCGCAAGCGCCCCGAGTAACACACATTGTGTGCGGTTGGGCAATTCCGCCCCCCATTTCCCGTCCAAGGGCGGAATCATACCATCCAGATCGTTCCTTTCGGCCAATCGCGCGGCGGAAACCCAATACGGAGGCCTAATCAGGTGAGCAAAAACATCGTGCACGTGACCGACGACACTTTCGATGAGGAGGTGGTGCGGTCCGAGCAACCCGTCCTGGTAGACTACTGGGCCGAGTGGTGTGGCCCATGCAAGATGATCGCGCCGATACTCGACGAGATATCCGGTGACTACGAGGGCCGATTGAAGATTTGCAAGCTCAATATCGACGAAAATCCGCAGACGCCGCCCAAGTTTGGGATTCGCGGCATACCGACGCTAATGTTGTTCAAGGGCGGGGCGGTCGAAGCAACCAAAGTCGGTGCTCTGTCGAAGTCGCAGCTCGCTGCTTTTTTGGACAGCAATCTCTAACGTCTGCGCGGCGGCGTGGTCTCCCTGGACTGCGTCGCCATGGCGTGTTAATTTTGCCAAGCGATCTAAATACCTCCCCACATCACCTCTAGCGCACCCGTGAACCGAGCGGCCGTTCGACGTCGCAATGGGTCGTTTTCCGGACAAACTTCGATGAATCTGACGGAACTGAAGCAGAAATCTGCATCCGACCTAATCGAGATTGCTCAATCGATCGGCCTCGACGGAATGGCCCGGTCGCGCAAGCAAGACATCATTTTCTCCATTCTGAAAGCGCACGCGAAAAGCGGCGAGGACATATACGGCGACGGGGTTCTGGAGATCCTGCAAGACGGCTTCGGATTCTTGCGGTCCGCCGACAGCTCTTATCTGGCCGGTCCCGACGACATCTACGTCTCGCCAAGTCAGATTCGGCGTTTCAGTCTGCGCACCGGGGACACGGTTTCCGGCAAGATTCGGCCGCCCAAGGAAGGCGAGCGATACTTCGCGCTCCTAAAAGTCAGCGAAATCAACTTCGAACCGCCCGAGAACGCGAAGAACAAGGTGCTGTTCGAAAACTTGACGCCGCTGCACGCGACGGAGTTGATGGCCCTGGAGCGGGGGAACGGCAGCACCGAGGACATTACCTCTCGCATCATCGATCTGGTGGCGCCGGTGGGTAAGGGCCAGCGTGGCATGATTGTCTCGCCGCCGAAAGCGGGCAAGACGATCATGCTGCAGAATATCGCGCAGAGTCTGGCGTCGAATCACCCTGAATGCCTACTGATCGTTCTGCTCATCGACGAGCGCCCGGAAGAGGTCACCGAGATGCAGCGAATGGTGCGTGGCGAAGTGGTATCCAGCACCTTCGATGAGCCCGCCAGTCGCCATGTTCAAGTGGCCGAAATGGTGATTGAAAAGGCTAAACGCCTGGTCGAGCACAAGAAGGACGTGGTCATTCTACTGGATTCCATTACCCGGCTGGCGCGTGCCTACAATACGGTCGTGCCGTCCTCCGGCAAGGTACTGACCGGCGGCGTGGACGCCAACGCCTTGCACCGCCCGAAGCGTTTTTTTGGCGCCGCGCGAAACATCGAGGAGGGAGGCAGCCTGACCATCCTTGCCACGGCCCTGGTTGACACCGGATCGCGAATGGATGACGTGATCTACGAAGAGTTCAAGGGTACGGGCAACATGGAGATTCATCTCGACCGGCGCATTGCCGAGAAGCGAATCTATCCGTCGATGGATATCAATCGCTCCGGAACGCGGCGCGAAGAGCTACTGATGGCACCGGAAGATCTTCAGAAGGTGTGGATTCTACGCAAGATCCTGCACTCGATGGACGAATTGGCGGCGATGGAGTTCTTGCTCGACAAGTTGAAGGGCACCAAGACCAACGCCGAATTCTTCGGTGCGATGAAGCGCTAACCCCCCGCTTCGCGCCAGGGCGCGTGCAAGTGCCCACTTTCTCAATGGAAACGAGATGTTACCGCGCGAATTGGCGGGTAACGACCTGTCACCTCTCACGCTTTTCGGTTGCTCGGGCGTTGTGACCGCCCGAGTCACACCATCACCCGGCAAGTCTGGCGCAGCGACTCGTGCGCGATCGCCCCACGTGGCCTGGTCAACCGTCCGGGCAGTTTCGGGACCCGAATTCAGCGTTCCGATGACCCGTGATCTGTTTCCCTCAGAATTGCGCGGGAACCGATGTCGGTTCGAAAGTAAGCGCCGCGCCAGCGAATCTTGTGGACGTTTGCGTAAGCACGCTGCTGCGCCTCGGCCACGTTCGCGCCCAATGCCGTGACGCACAGCACTCGGCCACCATTCGTGACGATTCGGCCATCCTGCTCCGCCGTGCCGGCATGAAATACCTTGCTTCCATTCGCGTTTGCATCGTCTAGACCGGAGATTGGGTCGCCCCTGCGATAGGAGCCCGGGTAACCGCCGGCAGCCATGACGACGCCGATGGATGGGCGTGGATCCCACTCTGGACTCAGCTCGTCCAAGCGGCCGTCCAGTGCGGCCTCACAAAGCTCCACCAGATCCGAGCGCAGACGCATCATGATGGGTTGCGCCTCGGGGTCGCCGAAACGGCAGTTGTATTCGAGAACCCTTGGAGTCAGGTCAGGCCCGATCATTAGACCGGCATAAAGAAAACCCCGGTAGCGGTGCCCCTCCGCTTCCATGCCGCGAACGGTTGGCCGAATCACCTCGCTCAGGATTTTCGCGTGCAATTCCGGCGTCACGACCGGAGCAGGGGAGTACGCGCCCATGCCTCCCGTGTTTGGACCCGAGTCCCCGTCGTCCCTGGCTTTGTGGTCCTGGGAAGACGCCATTGGGAGAACGTTCTCGCTGTCCACCATGACAATGAAGCTTGCCTCCTCCCCGGTCAGGTACTCTTCCACGACGATCCTGTGCCCAGCCACACCGAAGGCATCGCCCGCCAGCATCTCCCGAATCGCCGCCTCGGCCTCCGCCACAGTCTGCGCCAGAACCACTCCTTTGCCAGCCGCCAGGCCATCCGCTTTGACGACCATGGGAGCGCCCCGCTCGCGCACGTATGCAATGGCAGGGTCCACCTCGGTAAAAGCGGCATAGTCGGCCGTAGGAATCCCATGACGGCTCAAGAATTCCTTGGCGAAAGTCTTGGAGCCCTCCAACTGGGACGCCCCCCGTGACGGTCCGAAGCACCGCAGCCCCGCATCTTCGAATGCGTCGACGATACCGGCAACCAGAGGCGCTTCCGGGCCGACGATGGTCATGTCCACGTTCTCGGCGTGCGCCAATGCGATGAGCGACACGATTTCCTCCGCCGGAATGGCGACATTGCGAAGCTTGGTTTCGCGGCCGGTTCCGGCATTGCCGGGGGCGACGAGCACTTCCTCCACCCGATTCGATTGTGCGGCCTTCCACGCAAGGGCATGCTCCCGTCCGCCGCCCCCGACCACCAAGACTTTCATTGAACGTTCTCCTGGAAATCGATCGTCGCGTGCCCGATCGTCCGAATCGTCAGCCAAGCTGCCGCGTGCCGTGGGCGCGCCTCAGTGCCGGAAGTGCCGCATGCCGGTGAATACCATGGCTATCCCGTACTCGTCTGCGGCCGCTATGATGTCCGCGTCGCGTTTCGATCCGCCTGGCTGAATGATGGCCTTTACGCCTGCTTCGGCCGCAATGTCGACGCCGTCGCGGAAAGGAAAAAAGGCATCGGAAGCCATGACCGAACCCTTCAAGTCGAGCGCTTCGTCGGCTGCTTTCATGGCCGCGATCTTTGCCGAGTAGACGCGGCTCATCTGGCCCGCGCCGATGCCGATGGTCTGCTCGTTGTGGGCATAGACAATGGCGTTCGATTTCGACCATTTGACGACCCGCCAGGCAAACAGCAAGTCACTCAACTCCTGCGCCTTGGGCGCGCGCCGCGTCACGACTTCAAGATCGCTGCGGCCGATCATGCCAATGTCACGTTCCTGCACCAGCAGGCCGCCGTTGACTCGGCGGAAATCGAGCCCCGGGGCCCGGTTGCGCCCCCAGCTTCCGCTGGCGAGTATGCGAACGTTTTCTCTGCCCGCGAAGGCGCGCAGCGCGTCGTCGGTGACCGCTGGGGCGATGACTACCTCGACGAACTGGCGCTGAACGATTGCGGCTGCCGCATCGCCGTCCATGGGGCGATTAAAGGCGATGATTCCACCAAATGCGGACGTCGGATCGGTCTGAAACGCGCGCTGGTATGCGATGCACGCGGATTTGGCCACGGCAACGCCACAGGGGTTCGCGTGCTTCGCGATGACGCAAGCGGGTCTTTCGAATTGTTTCACGCACTCCAGTGCCGCGTCCGCGTCGGCGACATTGTTGAACGACAGTTCCTTGCCCTGGAGTTGTGTTGCGGTGGCAATCGACGGTTCCGGAGGCTGAGCCTCGACGTAGAACGCGGCGGATTGATGCGGGTTCTCGCCGTAACGCATGTCTTGGGTTTTCCGAAACTGGCGGTTCAGGGTGCGCGGGTAGACGGAACGACTCTTGTCGGGCCCAATGCTGCCCAGATATTCCGCGATTGCGTCGTCGTAGGCGGCTGTGTGCTCAAACGCCTTGAGGGCGAGCTCGAATCGGGTACGTTCCGGCACGCCACCACCCGTCACTCCCATTTCGCTGACAATTCGCTCGTAATCTGCGGGATCCACGACCACCGACACGCCGGTGTAATTCTTCGCTGCCGCCCGGAGCAGCGACGGTCCACCGATGTCGATGTTTTCTATGGCCCTTTGGAGATTGCAGTCCTTGCGCGCAATGGTTTCGCGAAACGGATAAAGGTTGACCACCACCATGTCGATGGGGGGAATGTTTTGCTCCGCCATGGCTGCGTCGTCAACGCCGCGGCGTCCGAGCACGCCACCGTGAATCCGCGGGTGCAGCGTCTTGACCCGTCCGTCCATCAGTTCCGGGTACCCCGTGTAGTCCGACACCTCGATCACCGGGACGCCGTTGTCGCTCAGCAGGCGCGCCGTGCCCCCGGTGGACAGGATCTCGACGCCGAAGTCCTCCAGACGGCTGGCCAGTTCCACGACGCTGGTCTTGTCGGAAACGCTGATGAGCGCTCTACGCACCCGACTCGGGTCAGTCATTTTTCGGTGTTCCAAGAATGCAAGGGAATGGTGAAATCGCAATCACACGAGGCTGTGGTGCCGCAGCTTTTTTCGAAGTGTCGTTCGGTTGATGCCGAGGATCTCAGCAGCGCGTGTCTGATTGCCGCCGACCTCCCGCATTACCACCTCGAGCAGCGATTTCTCGACTTCCCCCATGATCAACACGTAAAGATCGATCGTGGAGTGTCCACCGAGTCTCTGAAAATAGTCATCCAGCACCGTTTCGACATGTTTTGCCAACGGCACTGCGTCGCCAGCGGGATCAACATGGGAGGCGTCGTCGAGGCTCATGATCGTATCGCAGGCTCCGGACTCGGTGCATCGTGCAATCCGCCGAAATGCTGGTGGATCAGGGCCAATTGCTCCAGGCAGTCGACCACTCCGTTTACGCGCCGCCAGAATGTGTCGCTTCCCGCGTGGCTCAGGCAGTACCACTTGATGTGTTTTCGTGCGATGCGCACGCCTCGCTCGGGTCCGTGAAATCCGTGTAGCGCACGCAGGTGCGAAACGAGAATCTCCCCTGCCTCCGCGATGCTCGGCGCAGGCAGTCGGCGTCCTGTTCTGAGGAAGTGGGCAATTTCCCGAAAGATCCAAGGGCGGCCCTGAGCCGCTCTGCCGATCATCACGCCGTCGCAGCCCGTCTCGCGCATGACTCGCACTGCCGTCTCCGGGCTGTCGATGTCTCCGTTTGCGAGGACGGGAATCGATACGGTTTGCTTGATTTCTCGAACCGTGCCGAACTCCGCCGCGCCCCGGTACCCGTCCGCTCTTGTGCGCCCATGCACTGCGAGAGCGGCAATGCCGCTCCGCTCTGCAATGCGAGCGATAGCCACTCCGTTACGGTTTTCCCTGTCCCACCCGGTTCTCATCTTCAGCGTTACGGGGACATCCACCGCGCCGACGACCGCCTCGAGAATCCGCGCGACCAGCGACTCGTCGCGCAGCAACGCGGAGCCCGCCCACCGATTGCAGACCTTCTTGGCCGGGCAACCCATGTTGATATCGACAATCTGCGCGCCATGGTCCACGTTCGCCCGCGCCGCATCGGCCATCATTTTCGGGTCGCCACCAGCGATCTGAACGACCCTCGGCTCCGGCTCACCGAAGTGATCCATTCGCCTACGGCTTTTCGTGCTCGTCCACAGGCGTTGATCCGATGTCAACATTTCGCTGGCGGCGAGTCCGGCGCCAAGAGTTCGACAAAGGGTACGAAACGGACGATCGGTGACGCCCGCCATAGGGGCGAGTACAACGGGTGGTTCAATAGGGTGGGGTCCGATTCGCATGTCCCTATGCAACGTGAATGGATGCGTATCCGCATGAAACGGGGGCAGTCGAAGATTCGCCGGTTCGTCTCAAGGCGCTCGGATCCTCCCAAAGCCAAGGCCGACTATTCTTGTCCCTTCCGGCGCGCCTATCAAGGTCTTGACAAGCGCGAATTCGGAAATATCCAGATGCCTATTCGGCGGACCGACGAATTCCGTCTAGCAGTATCCAGCCTTCCTTCTCTCGGCGTGAGGCGAAATCGAACCACTCGGCATAAGCCTGTTCAATCTCATCGGCGTGGCGTGCGAGCAAGCCGGATAGGACCAGATGTCCCCCTGCTCGAACCCGTGGGGCGAGCGTCGGGGCAAGCGCAAGCAGCGGCCCGGCGAGGATGTTGGCGAGCACGATGTCGAAGCGCATCGCCGCCAACTCCGATGGGTCGCTCACGGAAAACTTCGCCGACAATCCGTTGCGTTTGGCATTCTCGCGGCTTGCAACGATGGCTTGGGGGTCGATATCTGCGCCGCCAACGGTTCTCGCTCCCAGTAATCCTGAAGCGATGCCGAGTATGCCGGAACCGCAGCCGAAGTCGAGAACCGCCTTGTCCAGAACCTCGGCAGCATCGAGCCATTCCAGACAAAGGGCCGTGGTGGGATGGGTGCCGGTGCCGAACGCCATTCCCGGATCCATGTGAACGATCACTGCGTTGGGATCGGGGGGTGAGCGGTGCGTGGGGCAGACCCAGAGCCGGTCGCCGAAACGCATCGCATGGTAATCGTCCATCCATACTCTGACCCAATCGCGATTCTCGAGCGGATCCAGGTGATGTCTGGGTAGATTCGCGCAGCCGAGCTGCGCACGGATGACGGCCTGCACGGCCGCGATGTCCACGGTCCGGGCATCGAAAAGGCCGGTGACGAGCGTTTGCTCCCACAGTGGGGTCTCGCCTGGCGCGGGCTCGAGCACGGGATCGTCGCCAGCGTCTTCGAGGGTGACCGCAACCGCTCCGGCGGCGAGCAGCGCGTCCTCGAGCGCCTCCGTGGGGAAGCCATCGGGCTCCAGCGTCAACTGAACCCAGGGAGCCTGCTCGTCGTCGCCAATTGTCATCGGCCCAGCATGTTCTCCAGGTAGTGGATGTTTGCGCCGCCGTTCCGGAATCCCTGATCCTCGAGGATTCGCAGGTGGAGCGGCACGTTGGTTCGGATGCCGTCGATGACGATTTCCGTCAGTGCTCCGTGCAAGCGCGCAATGGCACCCTCGCGGGTATCGCCGA
>JBFGYN010000137.1:0-9424 GCA_041587415.1 Candidatus Competibacterales bacterium
AGTATACCGCGGCCGACGGTGGCGAAACTGCTGAAACGTCTCGGCGACGGACGTCTGGTGAAGTCCGTTCGCGGTCGCAACGGTGGATACTTTCTCGCTCGCCCGCCGGAGTCGATTTCAGTCACGGAGGTGATCGAGACCATCGAGGGCCGAATGGCGATCACGGAATGCGAGCTCGACGACGGGTCCTGTCAGCTCGAAAGTGTCTGCCGCACGCGAAGGCATTGGCACCGCATCAATCACGCGATTCGCGAGGCGCTGGACGACGTGCACTTCGACCAACTCATCGAGCTGCACGTGCCAGGGCAGATGGCGGTTCCGGACACGGGCTTCAAGACTGTGGCAATCAAAGAAGACCTGGGAGGCCGATAGCATGGCAAACACGCAGCAGGACGTCGAGCAACTGCTCAAAAGGGAATACAAGCACGGCTTCGTCACGGACATCGAGCAGGACACGATCCCGCCCGGTCTTGACGAAGACGTCGTACGGTTCATTTCCGCAAAAAAGAAAGAACCGGATTTCATGCTCCAGTGGCGACTCAGCGCATTCCGCCACTGGCAGACGATGCGGGTCCCACGGTGGGCCCACGTCAGCTATCCGCCGATCGACTACCAGGCCATCTCCTACTACGCGGCGCCCAAGTCCCGGGAGCAGCTGCAGGCAGAGGGTCCTGCGAGCCTGGACGACGTGGATCCGAAGCTGCTGGAAACGTACGACAAGCTGGGCATTCCTCTGCACGAGCGCGCGCGCCTCGCGGGTGTGGCCGTCGACGCCGTTTTCGACAGCGTCTCCGTTGCCACGACATACAAGGGCAAGCTGGCCAAGCAGGGAATCATTTTCTGTTCGTTTTCGGAAGCGGTCCTGGAGCATCCGGAATTGGTGGAGCAGTACCTGGGCACGGTGGTTCCGCCGGGCGACAATTTCTACGCCGCGTTGAACTCCGCCGTGTTTTCGGACGGCTCGTTCGTGTTCGTGCCCAAGGGTGTCCGCTGCCCCATGGAGCTGTCGACTTACTTTCGCATGAACGCGGCCAATACCGGGCAGTTCGAGCGTACGCTCATCATCGCGGAGGAAGGCGCCTACGTGAGCTACCTGGAGGGCTGCACGGCTCCGATGCGCGACGAGAACCAGCTCCACGCCGCGGTCGTGGAACTCGTTGCCCTGGACGACGCGGAAATCAAGTATTCCACCATCCAGAACTGGTATCCGGGCGACGAACAGGGCCGCGGTGGCATCTACAACTTCGTTACCAAACGCGGGGACTGCCGAGGTACCAGCAGCAAAATCTCGTGGACGCAAGTGGAGGCCGGTTCGGCGATAACCTGGAAGTATCCGAGCTGCATTTTGCGCGGCGATAATTCCGTCGGCGAATTCTACTCGGTGGCGGTGGGCAACCATTGCCAGCAGATCGACAGCGGCACGAAAATGATTCACATCGGCCGCAACACTCGCAGCACCATTCTTTCCAAAGGCATCTCGGCCGGGACGGCGAACAACTCCTACCGCGGGCTGGTGAAAGTACTCCCGAGCGCGCGGGGTGCACGCAACTACACCCAGTGCGATTCCCTGCTCATGGGTGAGCAGTGTGGCGCACACACCTACCCCTACATCGAGGTGCGCGAACCCACGGCGATCGTGGAGCACGAGGCAACGACCTCGAAAATCGGTGAGGATCAAATCTTCTACTGCATGCAGCGCGGGTTGTCCGAAGAGGACGCCGTGAACATGATCGTCAATGGCTTCTGCAAACAGGTGTTCAAAGAACTCCCAATGGAGTTTGCGGTCGAGGCCCAGGCGCTGCTCGAGGTTTCGCTGGAAGGAGCCGTGGGCTGAGCACACGACCGGCAGACGACGAATTGACAGGAGCACAAATGCTGACCATTAAAGACCTGCACGTGGAAGTCGACGGCAAGGCCATCCTCAAAGGTCTGAATCTGACCGTAAACGCCGGAGAAGTGCATGCCATCATGGGACCGAACGGCTCCGGCAAGAGCACGCTTTGTCAGGTGCTCGCGGGCCGCGACGGCTACCTAATCACCAAGGGTTCGGTGCTCTTCGAGGACGCCGACCTGCTCGAGGTCGCCCCGGAGCTCCGCGCCCGACAAGGCCTTCTGCTCGCGTTCCAGTACCCGGTGGAGATCCCGGGGGTCAAGAATGTGTACCTGCTCAAGGCCGCCTACAACGCCGTACGCCAGCACCGTGGCTTGTCGGAGTTGGACACCTTCGAATTCCTCACGCTGGTGCGCGAGAAGCTGAAAGTGATGCACATGGACGAGAGCTTCCTGCATCGGGGTGTCAACGAGGGCTTTTCGGGCGGCGAGAAGAAGCGCAACGAGATACTGCAGCTGCTGGTGCTGGAGCCGAAGCTCGCCATCCTCGACGAGACCGACTCGGGGCTCGACATCGACGCACTCAAAGTCGTGTCCGACGGCGTCAACAGCCTCCGCCAGGCGGACCGCTCCATGGTTATCGTCACCCACTACCAGCGGCTGCTCAACTATATCGAGCCGGACTACGTGCACGTTCTCAGTGACGGGCGCATCATCCGCTCCGGCGACAAGAGCCTGGCTTTGGAGCTGGAAGAGCACGGCTATCGGCACGTGGTCGAGGCGGCGGCATGAGCGAGGCGAGCGATAGCGAACGCAGCTACCTGGAGCAGTTCGAACGGCTTCAGGCGGCCGGTGGCACGAGCGTCCCGGAGTGGCTGCGTTCCATGAGGCGGGTCGCGCTGGAGCGATTCACGGCGACGGGATTCCCGGATCCACGGGCCGAGGAATGGAAGTACACCAACGTCCGACCCATCGCTCGGCAGTCGTTCCTTGCGGCGGCGGAAGGTTCCGCGACACTCGACGACGAGGCGCTGCGCCGGATCGGGTTCGAAGGTCTCGAAGCGACAGACCTCGTGTTCGTGAACGGAAGATTCGCGCAAGCCCTGTCCACGCCGCGAGAGGACCGTGCCGGGGCGTTGGTGCTGCCACTGACCGAGGCCCTCGGCGAGCACGAGGATCTCGTCCAAAGCTGCCTCGACCGACAGACGGCGAATCGGGGCAGTGCGTTCACGGCGCTGAACACGGCCTTCCTGCACGATGGCGCATTGGTCGACGTGGCACGAGACTGCCGCCCGCCAAAAGCGATACGGCTGCTGTTCGTATCGGTACCGGAAGACCCACCCGTGGTGTGTCACCCGAGGGTGCTGGTGCGACTCGACGCGGGCGCGGAGGCGACGATCATCGAGCATTACGTGGGACTCGAAGGCGCGCGTAACTTCACCAACGCCGTAACCGAAGCCGAAATCGGTCCGAACGCCGCACTCACCCATTACAAGCTGCAACAGGAGAGCGACCAGGGATTCCACGTGGCCAGCATCCACGTCGACCAGGCGCGGGACAGCCGCTATCACTCGCGCAACATCAACCTGGGCGGCCGACTGGTGCGAAACGATCTCAACGTGCGCCTTGGCGAGCCGGGAGCCCACGCGGATCTGGACGGCTTGTTCCTGGCCGGCGGCAGACAGCACGTGGACAACCACACGCTGCTGCACCACGCGGCGCCCCGTACCACGAGCCGCGAGACTTACAAAGGTGTCTTGGACGGGCACGGCCGCGGCGTGTTCAAGGGCCGCGTGCTGGTGGATCGGGGCTCGGCAAAGATCGAGGCGCATCAGACCAGCGCCAATCTGCTGCTTTCGGAGCAGGCGGAGGTAGACACCAAGCCAGAGCTGGAGATCTATGCGGACGACGTAATCTGCAGTCACGGTGCGACGGTTGGCCAGCTGGACGAGCAATCGCTCTTCTACCTGCGTGCGCGGGCAATCGACCAAGAGACCGCGCGCGGGTTGCTGATATTCGCCTTCGCCGACGAGGTGGTTGCGCGGATCACAGTGCCGGAGATTCGCGACGAGCTGGAACGACTCATCGTCGGGCGGCTGCCCGACAGCGACAAGCTGAAGGACTTCGTATGAACGTCAGGGCCGAAACGGCAACGCAGGCGGTACGTCGACTCTCGTTCGACGTGGAACGGGTTCGCGGCGATTTCCCGATTCTGGAGGAATCTGTCCGGGGCCAGCCCATAGCCTACCTGGACAACGGCGCAACGGCGCAGAAACCGGCGGCGGTGATCGAGGCCATCGACCACTATTATCGGCACGACAACGCGAACGTTCACCGGGGCGTGCATGTGCTCAGCGAGCGGGCGACTGCGGCATACGAGGGTGCGCGGGAGAAGGTGCGGGCCTATGTCAATGCCGGTTCCACGCGAGAAATCGTGTTCGTCCGCAGCACCACCGAGGCAGTGAACCTGGTCGCCCAGAGCTTTGGCGGCGCGTTCGCCCCCGGGGACGAAGTGGTCATTTCCACCATGGAGCACCACGCGAACATCGTTCCCTGGCAGCTCCTTCGAGACCGAATCGGAATCGTGCTCAGAGTGGTGCCCATGAACGAGGCGGGCGAATTGGACATCGATGCCTACGCCTCGCTCCTGGGAGAGCGCACGCGGCTGGTCTCGTTCACCCATGTCTCCAATGCCCTCGGCACCATCAATCCGGTCAAGCACATGATCGAGATTGCGCATCGACACGAGATCCCGGTCATGGTCGACGGCGCTCAGGCAGTGCCCCACATGCGGGTGGACGTTCGCGATTTGGATTGCGAGTTTTACGCATTCTCCGGGCACAAGATGTTCGCGCCCACGGGCATTGGCGTTCTCTACGGCAAGGAGGCGCTGCTCGAGGCCATGCCGCCCTACCAGGGAGGGGGCGACATGATCAAGATGGTCACCTTCGAGCGCACCGTTTTCAATGACCTGCCCTACAAGTTCGAGGCCGGCACGCCGAACATCGCAGGCACCATCGGACTCGGGGCGGCGGTGGACTATCTGGACGCACTCGGCATGGAGCAGGCAGCCCTTTATGAGCAAACCCTGCTCGACTACGCGGTGGAGCGGCTGGATACGGTGCCTGGACTGCGGTTCATCGGCACGGCGAACCAAAAGGCGTCGGTGGTGTCCTTCGTGATGGACGACATTCACCCGCACGATCTAGGGACCGTGCTGGATCACGCCGGCATCGCGGTACGGGCCGGCCACCACTGTGCGATGCCAGTCATGCAGTATTACGGCGTACCGGCCACGACTCGGGCGTCCATGGCCTTCTACAACACCACCGAGGAGGTGGAGCGATTGTACGCCGCCCTACTCGATGCCCGGAAGAGGCTTGCGTGATGGAACTGGATGATTTGTATCAGGAAGTCATCCTGGAGCACAAGCGCCACCCGCGCAACTTCCGGCCCATGCCCGAGGCGACGCGAACGATAGAAGGCTTCAACCCCCTGTGCGGGGATCACATCCACCTGCACGTTAAATTCAACGGCGATGTGATCGAGGATGCCAGCTTCGAGGGTACGGGGTGCGCCATTTCCACGGCATCGGCGTCGATGATGACAGAGCGCGTCAAGGGCCTGCACAAGGACGAAGCGGAGGGCTTGTTCCAGGCAATGCATTCCATGCTCACCGAGGACGACTCGGACACCGACACGGCGCAACTGGGCAAGCTGGCAATCTTCTCGGGCGTGCGCAATTACCCCGTCCGGGTCAAATGCGCCAGCCTGTCCTGGCACACGCTCAAGGCCGCGATGCAGGAAAGCGCCGAGAACGTCGTGACAACCGAGTGAGGTGCGACGATGCACGTACAGGAATCCGTCAATCTTGAGCGCGCCTGTCTCGCGGTGTCGGTGCCGATGGGCGATCAAGTGGTGCTCCCGGAGAACACGGAGGTGGGCATCGCGCAAAGTCTGGGCGGCAGCTTCACCGTGCTGGTCCACGGGCGGATGTACCGAATCGACGGCGGCGACGCCGACGCTCTGGGCAAAGAGCCGCTCCCGAAGCCGACGCTTCCGGAGGGGGCGGATGATGAGGACGTGCGCAAACTGATCTGGGAACAGCTCAGGACCTGCTATGACCCGGAGATTCCCATCGACATCGTCGATTTGGGCCTGGTGTATTCCTGCGACATCAGCAGCCTCGGCGAAGGCCGCCGGCAGGTGGCGATCGAAATGACCCTGACCGCCCCGGGATGCGGAATGGGAGATGTTCTTGCCGAGGACGTGCGGCGCAAGCTCCTGCAGATTCCCAGCATCGAGAAGGCGGAGGTCGAGATGGTTTTCGATCCGCCTTGGAACACCGCCATGATGACCGAAGCGGCGCGGCTCGAAATGGGCGTGTTTTAGCGATTAGCAGCGAAAGTATTGCAAATGAGCGACGATTGGATCGATGTCATACGCGCCACCGCCCTTGCGCCGGACGAACACGTGACGGTGGAGTTGGAGGATGTGGGGGTTCTGGTATTCAACGTGGATGGCGAGTTTCATGCCCTACCGGACCTTTGCAGTCATGACAACTACCCGCTATCGGAAGGCGAAGTCGTGGGCGGAACCATTACCTGTACCCTGCATGGGTCCAAGTTCTGCATCCGGACCGGCGCGCCGCTGTCGCCGCCGGCCTACGAAGCAGTTCACACTTTTCCGGTACGCGTTCACGACGGCATCATCCAGATTCGGGATGATCGCTGGGACTGAGGCACCAACAGGAATTTAACTATGAGCAGCGAAGTTATTGCGGCGAGCGCCGATGCGGGCACGAATCAAGCGGCCAAACCCGGCGATGGGCGTTCCGAGGGCTCGGAGCGCGGTATTAGCATGACCCAACGAGCCATCGACCACATAAAGAGAGAGATGCGGAAGGTGGAGGGCGCCGTTGGATTCCGCGTTGGTGTCACGAAGACCGGCTGTTCCGGGCTCGCCTACGTGGTGGACTTCGTTCACGAACCCGACGCTACGGACATGGTTTTCCCGATGGATGACGAGCTCACCGTGTACGTGGACCCGAAGAGCTTCGAGACCATCCGCGGCACCGAGGTGGATTTCGTGCGAGAAGGCCTGAGCATGCTGATCCGATTCCGCAATCCCAACGTCCGCAGTGAGTGCGGCTGTGGGGAAAGCTTCAACGTCTGAAGCACTTCGGACTCGGCCATGAGCGAATCCCCACCTGGCGTCCCGGCGGCGCCCAATCGATTCGAAATCAGGGCTGAAATCCTCGACGCCTCGCCCTCCCCTAATTTTCCCGGGAAATGGGACCTGTCCGTACGGCTGATCGAGGCCAGGCACCTCAGCGGGCCCGACGTGGTGACCAGAAAAGTGGGGACCAGGGTGGATGGATTCACCTTCGATCCGCCGCTGAAACTCGAGCCCGGCCGCACCATTGCGGCCAAGGCAGAGTATCTGGGAGACTCACGGCACGGTTTCCTCCAATTGGCAGAGATTGTGCCGGGCCGGTCAAAACATGTTGTCTAAACCAGATACGTTCGGTAGAGCTTCTGGTCGTCAGCGTAGACATTCACTGGCCGGTTGTTCGCTTGCCCCTCTGCCAACGACATGAGCATGTTTGTCACCCCATCCGCGTTACCCGTCTCGATCTTGCGCCAGCCGAGATCCTGGATGTACGCCCACGCGTTCTCTGAATGATGGGTCGCGTAGGTGTGAACCACCGCTTTGCCGTTGTGCCACGCCTTTGGGACCACCCCACCGGAACCAATGTTGGCCGTGATCAGATTGCCGGAGCGGGTAATGTCGGTCACCTCGACCCTGGAATCTGATCCATCGTAGGCGCGGCTGCTGGGCGTGGTGCTTGCCGTGAAGGAATGGGCGGTGCCGCTCGGGAACGCATCGCCCGCATCGCCGCTGTTGGCGTTGCTGTTCAGGTGTGACTGGCCATCCGCCTGTTCGATGTCTACCAGGTAATGGGTCTCGTCGGTGTTGTTTACCCGGTCGTCGTCGACGTGCTCTATGATGCAGCCAGAGCCCGGTAGGTGGCTGTCGAAACCGATTTGCTGCCGATTCGACACGAGGAAGTATTCCTTGCTTGCGCTGCTGCCGACGGGCAGCTTGTAGACGCTGCCCTGATTGGCGTAGGGCTGAATAGTGACGCTTTGAGCCGCGTTGAGTATCTCGACCGGGTTGATCCAGCCCGCCTTCAGCTTGCACCACGCAGTAGGATGAGCCGGCGTGTTCCCACCATTGTTCCAGCTTCCACCCGCCATCAGGTCCCAACGGCCCGTCCCCCTGGAACTGTAATCCGTGTCGTAGAGGTCGGGCCATCTCATGAGCAGATGTCCGAGCTCGTGGGACATGACGCCGACTCTTCCGTCCTCGGGTGCCATGAAGTAGGTCTGGATCGAGACGCCATTCGCGGAAATGGGATTGATCGCCCATTTGTGCGACCAGATGTCGCCGGTGTTACCGCTTACCTCGCCGCCCGTGCCGGCGGCGATGATCACCAGGGCATCGACGACCCCGTCACCGTCATTGTCGTACTGGGCGAAGTTGATGTGCGGTCTGGCCAGCTGGACCACATCCTCCACGAGCCTTTGGGCGTTTCGGGGATAACTGCCAAACCCATAGTCGCCATTCGTGTAATAGCTCTTGGGGTTGGGCGCGCGATACCAGCCGACCGTCACCCCGCCGGTGCCGCTGACCTCGCCAGACACGTCGAGCTGCCCGTAGGATGCCTCGCGGTAGAAATCGCGCATGCTCCCGGTTGCGTAGCTTCCGATGGAAAAAAGCATCTCCTGGTAGTGCCCCTGGGTTTCTGTCGCGGCCTCGTCCGAGAAGTCCACGAGCAACACCAGCGCATTTCGCGGCCCGGTAATGGGTGCGAACTGCACCGTGGGTGAAACCAGTGTGTCGGCCCTGGTCTTGGGGGGGCGATTCAAGATTCGGCTGATGGCGGCCAGGTCCAAGAGCTCGGCCGTCGCTTTCGCTGGCAGACCGGCGCCGGTCATCATTTGACGCTTGGACCGGATGATTTTCTCTTCCAAGTCCGGACTCGGGGGTACGATACAACGCTCGTTACACATTTCCAGATCCCTCTTGTCGCCGGCAGGCTCAGCCTCAGCCGATCTGCCGGACGTCGATGGCAACGCGGTCTGAATTGCCGAACGTCAGCACAGGGTAGCTTCGCGTGGACACACAATCTCCTGAATGAATCCCGCGATCCCCGTGGCAATCCACGTGTGCGCGCACCGCGTAGTGTTTTGCTGGGTCGATGGACCCGACCTGCAACTCGAACGGCCAGGACGAGTGACGACCGGTTCGATGCACCAATCCCGTGATCGTAACTTCGCCCACGACCTCCGCGGCGGCGTCGGCCTTGGACACGTCCTCGAGATAGATGCGCAGCACGGCCCCGGAGAGCGATGCGGTCTCGGGGCCGAGGCTCACGTCCCCGCGAAGTCGAACGGTCACGGCTGCTTCTTCGACCTATTGCGTGCGGAACCACCTTTCCCAGCCCCTTTGCTCGGATTCGGTGCAGGCTTCGCATCGCCGGGCTCGGCTTCCGGTGGTGGTGCCGCAGATGAACCACTCGACACGCCCA